>JAWLHD010000094.1:0-10834 GCA_041690555.1 Anaerohalosphaeraceae bacterium | reverse complement strand
CGCGAATTGCACTTGTATACGCAAAGATCCAGAAGCCCGTCACCGTAGTCGGCATGATGAAGAATCTGCAAGCCAACGGCGTAACGCGAGATATTGCCGACAAAAACAAGCCCTTGGCCTTCGAAGATCTCCTCGCCGTCAATCATAACGTTGAAGGTCGGAAAACGATGCCCCCAGAACGTCCGCCATATCGGCCAGAAATAATCCATATGATTGATGTGTCCCTCCCTGCTGTCCATGACACGCTTGACCACGTCCGCGTCGAAGCCGAAGCCGGCGATAGACGTAAAGCACCGTCCATCCGCATCTCCCAGATCCAGCGGGCGGATGCAGTCGCCTTCAAAAGCCTTTATCAGGGTGCTGCTTCGTTCATCGAAGCCCAGTTCGTTGGCAAGGAGGTTTTCGGTCCCGCAGGGTATGATCTGAATGGGTTTACTGCTGCCTTCCATGCCGTGAACGACCTCTCGCACGGTGCCGTCTCCGCCTGCGACGATGACCATAGCGCAGTCATTGTCCTGCACCGCCTCTCTGGCCAGTTCCCCCGCGTGACCCAATGAGTTCGTGAAAACCGTGCGAACGTCATACTTGCGTTCGACCAGGTAATCTTTGAACTCGCGAACCATCATCTTGCCGCTGCTCGCCCCCGATTTGGGGTTGACGATGTAAGTTATACAGCCTTCGGTCGGATTCAACGCCATAACCTATCTCTCAAAAAGCACCTTCCGGTCCCCCGAACCGTTCTCCCGGAGTCGACGCCGCACGAGGCTTGCATACCCCTGGCTGACATGCTCGAGCTTTTCCAATCCAAGCTCACCCAGCACTTCATCGATGGCTCCCTCGGAGGGGCCCTCGACTTCTACAAAACTGCCAAGAAGCGGCACCTCGTCGAGGGATACTATGCATCCTTTATACACCCAATTGCTACGCCGCTTTTCGAGGACAAGTTCTGTGTGCAGCCCAATCGCCTCCAAAAGTGCATCCATCGCCTCGGCGTCGGCAACTTCAGTTTCGATTTCCTTTCTCGTTTTAAATCGTCCTTTTTGCCTCGGACCTTTATAAGTCAGCAGAGCCTTTTCGTTCTCTCCTGTCTGCCGACGCAGCCGCAGCGAACAGCCCGCTTTGATCATACCACCGGGCGCGGCGCCGTAGAACGTATCCATGTGTGTCACATTGTCGCGATGTGCGGCGCCCAGCGTGGCTAACCGCTCGGCCGTCACCGCCAGATCTTCCACTTTGACTTTGGCTTCCATTTCGAGGCACATTGCATGCGTCCACAAGAATATCGGCATATCGGCGCCATTATACCGCTCGCCGCCCGCGCCGCCATTATTTTTGCACGTCTTTCAGCGTCCCCGGCACATGTCAAGCCACGAACCACTCAAGTCAAGGCTTCGCCGCGCCGATTACACTGCGTAATCACTCGACGCGTACCAAGGGGTGCTTAAGGCTTTAGAAGTGCAAACCGAACGAGATTTCTAATTGGGGGACACACAAATGAAAAGGACGACAATTCTCATCGTGGGTTTATTGGCTATGCTTGCCGGCGTCTACCTTGCTTTTGCCGTGACGCCCGCATGGGGCCGCAGGATAGCGCCCGGACGTGCCCGCCCAATGAGATGGCAAGACCCTGCCTGGGGAGGCGCCATGTGTCCGTGCCCGCTGCATGCGACAATGATGCGAGGCATGGCTGCCAAACAGATGCACGTAACTGAAAACGGCGAGGTCGTCATCATGATTGGCTGTCAGTTGTTCAAGTACGACGCTAATCTGAACCTCGTCGGTCAGACACAGGTCGAAGTTGACATGGAAGCCATGCAGAAGAAATTGCAGCAGATGATGGAAAAATGCCCGATACGTCAGCAAATGATGGAGCAGGAATACGAAGACACGGATGAAAACCGGAACTGATCTCGACGCGCCGTCGACCGGAATCGACCTACAGCAGGAAGTGGCGGAAGGCATCGCCTTTCGACCTGTTCGCCTCGGTGGAACAGCGTATCCCGCAATCCGCCTGGCCAAACCGCCTGCCGTGGAACAATGGCTCAGCGAGCTGCGTATGGCTCGCAGCATGGCGAATCTGGAAAAACTTGCAGGTATGCTCGATTGCTGCACGATGTGTCCGCGACTCTGCGCCGTCAACAGAAACGCCGGGCAAGCGGGTTACTGCGGGATAGCTGCACGCGCCAGAGTCGCCTCCGCGGGCCCCCACTTCGGCGAAGAGCCGGTCCTGACAGGAACCGGCGGCAGCGGGACCATCTTCTTCGCCGGGTGCAACCTGCATTGCATTTACTGTCAGAACTATGATATCAGCCGCAACTTGCAGGGTGTCGACGTCGGCACGGAGCGGCTTGCCGAAATGATGCTTCGCCTGGCGGCCGACGGCGCAGTAAATATAAATCTCGTAAGTCCGTCGCATTTAGCGGCGCAAATTGCACCGGCCCTGGTTATAGCCCGCGACAATGGCATGACTTTGCCGGTGATCTATAACACCGGCGGTTATGACAGCATTGAAACGCTCAAGGCCCTCGAAGGTCTCATCGACGTTTACATGCCCGACATGAAATATGCCGATCCCGTGGTAAGCACAGACCTGTCGGACGCGCCCGATTACCCGCAGATCAACCAGGCGGCCGTCCGTGAAATGCACCGCCAGGTGGGTGATCTGACTATCCGAAACGGCCTGGCGACCGGCGGACTGCTCGTGCGCCATCTCGTCCTGCCCAACCGGCTTTCACAATGCGAGCAGATCATGGATTTCCTGGCCGATGAGATATCGGTCCATACCGCCGTGAACGTGATGGCGCAGTACCGCCCCTGCTACCAGGCCGTCCGATGCCCCCCGATTATGCGCCGCCCAACGAGCAAGGAGGTCGCCGAGGCGGTCTCCTGCGCAAAAAAAAGAGGTCTCCGCCTGCTTTAAACCTGACAACCTGACGACACGCCCGTCAAAGTGTTCTTGTGATGTTTTGTCACATCTGGTATGTTAACGCGTCTAAGAAGGGTCCATTCTGCCCGGAGTCAGGCATGCACTGTGTTGAAATGCAAGATGTCACCAAGACGTTCGGCAAGACCGTGGCCGTCGACGCCCTTTCCCTTGCCGTGCCGCAGGCCGGCATCTATGGCTTCATCGGTCCCAATGGTTCCGGCAAGACGACCGCTTTACGCATGATCATGAATATCTTCTACCCCGACCGTGGTTCGATCCGCGTTTTCGGCGAGCGACTTGGGGGCGCCGCCAACGACCGCATCGGCTACCTCCCCGAGGAACGTGGCCTCTACAAGCGCATGAAAGTGCGTGAGATCCTGCGTTTCTACGGCCGACTTAAAAATGGCCGCAACGTAAACGCCCGCGTTGATGAATGGCTCGAACGATTCGAACTAACAGGCTGGGCCTCGAAAAAGGTCTCCGCACTCAGCAAGGGTATGAGCCAGAAAGTCCAGTTCATCGCCACAGTGGTATCCCAGCCGGACCTGGTCATACTCGACGAACCCTTCTCCGGTCTTGATCCCGTAAATACAGACGCCATGCGATGCGCAGTTCTCGACCTGCGCACGGCAGGCGCCACGATCATCTTCAGCACCCACGATATGCAGGTCGCCGAGAGAATGTGCGACTTCATCTTCATGATTTTCAAAGGCCGTAAGGTCCTCGACGGCACCCTGGAAACCATCCAGTCCAGCTACGGCAGCGACACTATCCGCATCAGCACCGATGACGGCGCCGACGCGCTGGACAACCTGCCCGGGATCGTTGGCGTCCGCGACTACGGACAATCCCAGGAACTGCGAATGGCCCCCGACTGTGACCCCCAGAGAATTCTCGCCCAAATCATATCCCGGACCCGGGTGCGGCACTTTGAGATCGCCCGCCCTTCCCTCCACGACATCTTCGTCCGCATTGCCGGACCCGAAGCAAAGGAGGCCGCCGATGCTTAAGACACTCCAGATCGCATGGCGAGAATACAAGGCAACCGTCAAAACAAAGGGCTTCATAATAGGTCTTCTCATGGCTCCCGTTCTCATGAGCGGCGGCTTCATCGCAATAATAATCACCGAGAAAAAAATAGACGTAACCGACCGCCGCATCGCCCTCCTTGACCACACCGCTCAGATCGCACCGGCTATCCTCGAAGCGGCCAAAGCACGCAACGAAAACGAAATCCGAGACCTGGTGACCGGCGCCAAGATCAAACCCGCCTATGAAATCACGCTCGTCGAGCCCGCCGCCGACGCGCGCAGTCAGCGGCTTGAACTGTCCAACCGGATCCGTGCCAAACAGCTTGACGGTTTCGTCGAAATCGGCTCCTCCATCGTCCATCCTTCCACCAATCCCGCCGAAGCCTACGTTCGGTACTACTGCGAGAACGTGCTCTTCGATGAGGTCCGCAACTGGCTCGGCTGGCCCATAAACAATCAGCTACGCACGCTGCGCATAGCCCATGCCGGCATCGACCAGGAAAAGGTCGGCGATCTCTTCCACTGGGCGGGAGTCGAGAGCATGTCGCTTGCCACCGTCGACGCCCAGACCGGACAGATCAAGGACGCGCAGCGTCCCAATGAGGCCCAGGCCGTCGCGGCGCCCATGATAATGGTCATGCTCATGTTCATGATGATCATGATGGGCGCAGTTCCGCTCCTGCAGTCGGTAATGGAGGAGAAGAACCAGCGAATCGCCGAAGTTATCATTGCCTCCGTGCGTCCCTTCGATTTCATGATGGGCAAGGTCCTCGGCGGCCTGGCGGTCGCTCTCACCGCGGCGTCCGTTTACATCTTCGGGGGCGCGGCCGCAATTACCCGAATGGGTCTGGCCGAATTCATCCCCTATCATATCCTCCCCTGGTTCTTTGCCTACATGCTCATTGCAATCGTCATGTTCGGCTCAAACTTCGCCGCCGTAGGCAGCGCGTGCAGCGACGCCAAGGACGCCCAGACACTCACACTTCCCGCCATGCTGCCCGTGATGATCCCAATGTTCATCCTGGGACCGGTACTGAAAAGCCCGTCGGGCCCGTTCGCGACCACCCTGTCGCTGATTCCGCCGTTCACCCCCACCCTTATGCTGATGCGGCAGAGCTCAGTAATGGCCATCCCCGCATGGCAGCCTTGGGCAGGCCTGGCCGGCATGGTCGCCTTTGCGCTGCTCAGCGTCTGGGCTGGCGGGCGAATCTTCCGAATAGCAATACTGACCCAGGGAAAAACACCGAGGTTCATCACACTAATCCGCTGGGTCCTGCGCGGATGATGCATATCGCCCCCTTCGAAACTGCCGCGGGCTTACATATCGGAGCCAGAAGGATTGCCGTTAAACATGCAGACGCCGAGTGCCGATAATAGTAATGCGAAAAGGGGTGCCGGATTGCCCGGACACCCCTTCTCTGGAGGGGAGAAAACTTTCCATATAACGCTACGCCGACACATCCGGCGTGTGCGATAAAAAGCTGGCTTCCACCACACATTAGATTATAACATGCGCCTTAGTAGATTTCCACAAGAAAATAGGTAATATCACCGATTGCCATGTGCCTTTTTCCCGCTGATAATGAGGCTACCGCTTGTCTTTGGAAACCGAGCCTTGTGGCTTCGTTCTCCTTTCGCGGAAAGGCAAGCGGTCTTTTCGATCCTGAGCAGGATAAACCGGGTGGGCCGGCTTTTGTGGATGTAAGCAATCTGTTAATCTCCCCACTTATCGGCCCTGAGACTTGAATTTCCACCGCAATTCTGTATCCTGTACGAGAGTCTGAAACATAGGCCCAAATGCAAGGAAACACCATGTCCATTCAATCAGCGATCAGAAAAACTTCTATGGTAACCGTATCCCTGCTCGTCGCAACGGCCGGTGCACAGCTCACCAACGACCAGGCGCGGCGCATTGTCCAGGCGGTGCCGGAAACGGCCCGCGTCCAACCCGCGACCCACCGCAGCGTCCTCATCTGGAACACGCCCTTCATGGACACTTGCCCCCACAAAGGCTACAGTGTCCCCCAGGCCGAACACGCAATGAAGCTTCTCGGCCAAACGACCGGCGCCTATGAGCCCGTCGTCAGCGACGACGTCGCAATGTTCCTGCCCGAGAACCTCGCCCGCTTCGACGCTATTATCATGAACAACTCAAACGGCCCCTGGATCCGCCCCACCGAAGCCGACATGACCAAATTCCAGGGGCATGGCGACACCATCGCCGCCGTCGAGCAGCTTCTGCGCACGAGCTTCATGAACTGGGTCCGCGGCGGCAAAGGTGTTGTCGCCTTTCACCATGCCATCGGCGGCAACAACCACTGGCCCGAATTCCTCGACATGATCGGCGCCTCCTACTGGGGCCACCCCTGGAACGAAGAAGTCGCCATCAAGCTCGACGACCCCGACCACCCCCTCATGGCCGCATTCGGCGGCAAAGACTTCCGACTCGCCGAAGAAATCTTCCAGTTCAACGACCCCTGGTCCCGCAAAAACAGCCGTGTCCTCATGTCGCTCGACGTCGACAACACCAACATGACCGTCCCCTGGATCCACCGCAAAGACAACGACTTCGGCCTCGCCTGGGTCCGCTCTTACGGCAAAGGACGCGTCTTCTACTGCGCAATAGGCCACCGCACCGAACACTGGTGGAACCCCACCATCCTCCGGTTCTACCTCGACGGCATTCAATTCGCCTGCGGCGACCTCGAAGCCGACACCACACCGCTGGGCCCCCTCGATCCCGAAGCCGGCTTCGTCAGCATCTTTAACGGCAAGGACCTCACCGGCTGGTCGGGCAACCCGCGCCTCTGGACGGTCCAGGACGGCGCCATCACCGGCCGAACCACTCCCCAAAACCGCATCTGCGAGAACAACTTCCTCATCTGGAGCGGCGGCGAACCCGCCGATTTCGAGCTCCGCCTCCAGTTCCGCATCGAAGGCGGCAACTCAGGCATCTATTTCCACAGCCGACAACGCACTGCGATGGAGCCCGAAGCCCTAATCGGTCCACAGGCCGACTTCTCCGCCGACAACCGCTGGACCGGCGTCCTCATGGAATACACTCTTCGCGATATCCTCGCCGAGCGCGGCCAGATCGTTCAGATCGACGACCAAGGCAACAAGAAAGTCACCGGCCAAACCGGCGACCCGCAGGAACTGCTCAACCACGTCAATCTTGCCGAATGGAACGACTACACCATCATCACCAAAGCCGGGCGAACCACACTCAAAATCAACGGCCAAACTATGTGCCAGGTCCAAGACAAAGACCCCAAACGCCCAACCACCGGCAAGCTCGCCCTCCAACTCCACCAGGGACCAGAAATGACCGTCCAGTTCAAAAACATCCGCATAAAGAACCTGTAGCCGGCTCCTGCTTCTGCACGACTGACCCACAGCAGGCCCATTACTTGGTGCCGTCGCCGAACGTCTCCGTGACCTTTGGAAACCATCGCAGCTTCTCGGCCTCCACCCCCAAGGGCGTTTGCCCGCAGCGCCGCACCAACGCCTTATAGAACTTGTCGGCGCCCTCGGGGTCTCTGCCCTTAATCCATGACCCCGCGACACACAGCATTTGCGCCGTTTCGTCGTCGTTATCCGGCATTAACGAAGCCGCCTCCCATGCATGATCAACCGCGATGTACCGGTAATGCCACCGCACATTAGGCTCAGGAAAGTGCCCGGCGGCACGCCGGAACTCTTCCTTTGAGGGCACGCCAAGCTCGCCGGGGTAATCGTGCTGCCGGACCGCTGTGGCAGGCCAATCCGTGTAGTCGCCTCCGTATGCCCGCCAATCAGGCTCGACCTCAGTCCCGAGCAGTTCAATCCCCCGGTGGCGCGCCAATTGAGCCGCCGCAAAAAGGCGCCTTCCGCGAGCGGCTGGGCTAAGCCTCTGGTCATGCCCGTCGCGAATTGCCTGTATGTAGGCATCTAATGGAGGTTGCCATTCCATGGGAAAGTAGCTGCGAGCTTCACGCCACCGTCCGATGCGGGTCAATCGCCTTGCAAGCAAATGGCGTATCTGTCTTCGCGTCCACGCGGATGAATCCGCCTGCGAATCTGTCTTCGCAGGCCAGACTCGATCAACGTACGTCTTAAGCTCGTCAGCCGTAAGGACGTATTCGGCAACATATGCGGCGTCAATCCAGTGACCCCCTTCCAGCAGAGCATTCAGGGCTTCTGCAAACTGTCTCTGTGACATGCGCAGAATGGCAAGCTCGGCCTGCATGTGAAACGCCACCGGATCGGTTTTGAGCTTCATGCCGGTCCGATCGTAGAATGACCCGTGCACGAACTGGAGCCCTGTGGGGTCCGAAGCCCGAGGGAGTTTGCGCGCCAGGGTCGCAAGTACATCCGCGGCATTCTCGACCATGCCGCTGCGCAGCAGTAACTTGGCCCTGATCCAGCCGCCGAGAACATCCTGCGGATCAGCCACAGAGGCGAATCGTTGAGCCAGGTCCATGTCCCCGGCCTGGTAGGCGAGCACTGCGATGCGGCCGACCTCATCCGGCGGCGCCGCGCCTGCATGGGCAAGCGCCTGATCCCAGACCTTCGCACGCCGCGTCCAGGGATGTCCGCGTTCGAATGTCGACAGCAAGTAGGCTGTCACCACCTGCCGCGCGACCGGACTGTTTGCAGCCGCGTTCAGCGCGTTCTCGTCGTCGGTATCCAGCGCCCGCCGAGCGGTATGAAAAAGTGAATTTCGCGCCGTCGGATCCCCAGTGGCCAGATGCAGCACATACAACTCCAGCGCCTCGTCGTAATGCTCCAAATGCCAGGCCGAATAGCCCTGCCAGCCGTAACTTGCCGCCGCAAGCCCGATGCTGTCCGCGAACCCGGCCTGTGCAAGAGACCGGGTCTTTCCAAACCACGGAATTGAATCGGCGTAGCTGTTCTTTTGCTGCAAAGCCTTGCCGATCATGAACGCCGCCCACACCGAGCGGTACCTGCGTTCATCGGCTGGCAGTTCAAGGACCCGTCTCCACCACGCGATCGCCTCGTCATTCTGCCAGACACGATAAGCCTTTGCCCCTTGCTCATAATACTTGAATTCGTCGGGCATAACGTTCTGTGCGCGTCGTGTCTTCATAGCTTCAGCCAGATCGGCGCTTTTGGCGTTCGCCGTCTGCCTCTCGTAGTCCCCGGCTTCGGGCGCGAACGTCTTGAACGGTACGACTCTGAATTCCGCCAGGCGTGCGATTCGTTCGTCGAATTCCGGCACCTTCGGCGCCAGCAGCAGCGTGTCATCGCCGCCCAGCAGCAAACGGTTTGGAAATGTCGGTCCGCAAGCCAACGCGGGTGTTGTCCGGCAAAGAACGGCTGTCATCAACATTGCTGCTGCGACGGCAAACTCGAACGTGGTACGTTTCATTATTGCTCCTTTGCGTATGTCTATTACAGAGGTATTTACCCGACTTACCCCCCATCATGATGAACGTTCGACTTCTCACATTTCCCCAGGTTGGTTCGTGCGAGCCGGCTGAACCACCGGCGAGACCACGGTTTCATCCTTGAAACGCACCCAGCCGATTTTCCATCTTGCGCCGGGTTTGATCATGGCGGGCGAATCGACCGACGCGCCGTATCGCAGTTGGAGTCCCGACCCGGTCTCGACCATGTTGAAACCGGCAAGACCGTCGCCTGCGACATAAGCGGCAAGGCCGAAGTCCATGCAAACGGTTACATCCGCAGGCTCGTCGACCTGCCCCGCGTTGACCAGCACGATATCGGCAAGTCGCGGCTGGGGATACTCGACCTCCGCCGCAAGATGCCTCACCGGGTCAAGCCCTTTCATCACCTTCGACAGCGTAATCCAGCTCCAGTTGAGCCGATCCGTCTCCACCGGCAGGCGATACCAGATGACGCCCGTCATGGCCGAAGGTCTCGCCTGCCCCCATTTGCGGACCAGGCCCGCCATTGCATAAGGATCCGCCCGCGCCTGGCGAGTCAACCGTACATGAGGCAATGTCTTGGCCGGACCCTCCGCGGCAAGGGCTGCGAATTCGCCATCTTTATTGAAGAAGACCGTATACCCGTAAGTGGGCAGGGCAACGCGGAAAGGCACGCCTATACGGCCCGCCTGTTCGACCCACTGCAAAGCCTTGTCAGGATCGCACAGCACGATCGACGCATCCGCATGTGTGGGGCGATCCAGCGAGTGAACCTGCAGGATATAACCGTCGCTCGCCCCGGCAAGGCGGACAAAGGCTTTGTGATCGAGCCAGCACGGCAAGACGGTAATCACAACCGGAAGGGGCGCCAGTTCTCTTTTCAGGGCTTCGACCCAGGTCCTGTAGCTGTCCAGTTTACTTTCAGCACAATCGAAATCGATCTGAAATTCGACCGGCTCGACACCGGCGTCGCGCGCCGCGCCCACGGTGCTGTGTGCGAGTTCCGAAAGGAAAGTCATCACGGCTTCATGGGAGTAACGGCCCTGGAAAGGACCGATCCGCAGGGCAAGCCCCACGCACCGACCCGTTGCTCGCAGGCTCTCGTAATCCACCGCCGGCCTGACAGTCCGGGGCTTGTCGCCCTCCCAAGCGACCTCGGCCGCCAAGACCGTGTATCCCGCGACTTCGCCCGATGCCTGCTCAATGGCCGCCTCCAGATCGTCCCCCCAGTGTCGCTGCCAGATGTAGACCTCATGTTGGAAGGAGCCCCCTTTTGTCTGGGCGTCCTCTTGCGAATCGTAACCGCGCCGTTGAATGAACCACGCTGCAAAGGCGGCCCAAAGAACAATTATAATCCAAAGCCATCCGAGCACCTTGTTGCGGCAGTGTGCCATCTCCGGCCTTCCTGTCCTTGTCTGGCCCGCCCTCAATCTTTGTTTCTCAGGCTGCTCAGCGACGCGGCGGCATTCCCCAATGACCGATCAGCA
>JAWLHD010000093.1:0-10837 GCA_041690555.1 Anaerohalosphaeraceae bacterium | reverse complement strand
ATCTCGCGAACGGTATGCACCCGTAGCTCAGCTGGATAGAGCGCTGCCCTCCGAAGGCAGAGGCCAGAGGTTCGAATCCTCTCGGGTGCGCCAAAAAAAACTATAAATCAATAACTTAAACTTCCGTGCATTTGTGGACCTAGTGCTTACGTGGGAAATTCGCGTAAGCAGTGCAATCGCGGTAGTGAGCTGAAGCTGTATCGATAGCCCATCGAATCTTTAGCGCGGTCTTCTGGTCGAAGGCGCATGACTTCAGCGTTCCTGCTTGCATCGCCTTCTTTCATCTCGCCAAGCATCGCATCGAGAAAGGCGGAGCTGCTAGTTCCGGAAAGCACTGCAGGGGATATGGCGGCGGACCACATTTTGGTGTGCACTGAGTGTGCAACGTATCGTCGTAGCGAGGCAAATTCTGGCATACTGCGCCGTAATCCAGCGTAGTCATATCCGCCGCCAGCATTCTGCCCAATGAAGGATATCTACTGTAAAACAATATGTTAGAATGAGAGGCAGCCCAATGATGGATGGTGACCATTTTGGAAAAATAACAATCATTTCAAGTGGGCCGTGTGCACGACATGTTCATGCTACGATGGCGTGATAACGTACTGTGTCGTGGGCATTTCGGCCCCAGGCGAAAGTCGGCACGACAGTTGGTGCTCTTGCAGGAAGGGCACTGTAGCTGAATCAAGGATCCGTCCCTTCAGAAACGTGTATACTAGGGAAGGTGTCCCGGAAAAAATACGTTCAATCACAGGTCGCCCAACACGTCTCTAACACCAAATGGCATTTAAGCACGGACTCTTTGATGCAATACTTTGAGGGCGAGTCGCTGTTGTGGGCCGCATTATGGAGGTCGAGATGAGACTGAGTGATCTTGGCGAGTTTGCGATTCTAGATCAGGCCATCCTTCCCAAGGCTCGAGAGTTGGGAGACTTGGTTGGAGAGGACTGCGCTAAGGTACCAATTAGTCTGCTTGGCGAACTTATCATCTCGTCTGACAAGGGAAATGTACCGTTAGTTTGGAGTCTTGACGACTATGCTGCGAAATACGACGATATGGGTTGGTTGACCGCAATAGCCGGTATCAGCGACTTGGCAACGAGCGGTGCCGATCCAATATGCGCGACCAACAACATCATTGCTCCTAAAGACTTCTTAGTAAAAGACTTAGAAGACTTTGTTAGCGGATTCTGTCAGGCTCTGCGGAACTACGGGTTTCAACACGCTGGTGGCGATCTCAGTGAAGGAAACACTTTTTCCGTTAGCGCGACCTTTGTGGGAGCGTCCAACGTTAAATCCAGGGCGCGGCGTAAGTCAGTTTCCGGCAATGTAGTCGCAATAGGAGAGCTCGGAACGTTCGCGGCAGCTTTCTGTCAGGCAAAGCATCATGGGATGTCGTCGTTGTCCTTAAATGCTGCGAAATTGCTTACTAAACCTGAAATACCTTTCAAATTGATGTCACAAGTCCATAAAGAAGGGCTAGTTGAATCCGCTACAGACGCAAGCGACGGAATCCATACAGCAGTGAAAATTCTATCACAAAGGACGCAAGCAAAAGTGACCATAGATTTGGAGCGCCTTCCATACACCAAGAGAGTTTTGGAGTCGTCTAAAATGGTCGGCGTGCAAAAGGAGTTGCTCGCCTTTGCTTGGGGAAACTGGCAGCCTGTGCTCTTCATTTCTGATGAAGAGTGGTCCCGATTCCAAGAACTTATATCTAACGAACATGTCAGTGTATTAGGTCGATATCAATACGGAAATCCATCAGTCGAGTACACGCGCAATGGTCAGTATGTCGAATTCACTCCCAAAAACAACGAAGCTTTTGGCGAAAATTCATATGTCAGCAATCGATCGCTTCCATTCCTTTAGGCCTCCCTTCCTATTTGTTCAATAGAGAGTGTTGCATTTGCAAGCTGCATCGCAGCTCTCATATGCCTGACGCCAGAGAAGAAGTCTGGTTTGGAGCTTCTTCTTACATCTTGGATTTCTGCCAACGCTCGCTCCGAGCAGTCTACCAGGCAAGCGCGCAAGCTATCAATTTTAGTGGAAGCAATCGATTTTGGAACGCTTGCCATCATTAATCGTCCATCATGCCTATAGTCAAAAATTATTTCCTTTTTGGTATCTCCAAATAGTTTTCGAATGCTGCTTTCAGTCAAAAGTAGGAATCCTTGTCTATGTGGCATCTCTCCCCTTGGAAGTTTGAGGTCTTCGACTATTAGGAGTCGTCCATCGTCAGCGAGAACGGATGAAATATCTCTAAAGACCTTTACCCAGTCTTGTGGGGGTATTTCATGCAGAACGTTCACGAGCGATACAACGTCTGCCTTGTCACTGGAGAATCTGTCCTTCAGTGAAGTCATTTCGTTCGTCCAGCGATCCTTGGCATCATTCCAAGTTTTTGCAATCGCATCCACACACTCTTCATAATTTTCTTCTGAGACATCATATGCATAATAATCGATGATTTCACTCAAGTCATCGACGCCGTTGAACTCGAACCTTGCTGCGTCCGTTAGCCTGCCTTTGCCAGCACCAAAGTCGAGGATCTTAAGCGGACGTTGAATTTCACCCACACGGGCTTTGATTCTTTCGAATATTTGGCCTCCCTGAGGGTCAGCAGGCGCGTATCCTACAACTTCTGGATTCCCAAGGCACTCTTTTGCAAATTTCACTGCAGCAAGTTCATCAATTGGTGAAAGAAACGTTTCAAGCTGATCGACTTGCTCATCACCACCAAAGAGCTCGCCAAGGAGCACGTCCTTCGCGCGTATCCCTTTTTCAATGCCTCGAGGCGAAAGATACCAGATTGAGTCAACTCCTATATGTGAGACTAAACTGAGGCTGTGTGTGGCCATCCAAATCTGGCAATTGAACTTGGCAGAGATTACATCCAAGACTTTTCGAACCACTAGTGGATGTAAATGTAGCTCTGGCTCATCCCAGATCAGCACTATAGGTTGATCTTCAGAAATCGCGCTTAAGGCAACTGAGATTTGAAGAAGTCGGGATTGTCCCTTAGACAAGGAGTCCTCGTTTATGTCGACGCCTGATAATTGAATGTTTCCGTTCTCGGCAATCTCAAGATCGCGTTCCATTATATCTGAAACATTATCTCTAAGCGTAGCCCAACGTTCTTGCACTGCACGTCGAGCAGCAAGCGGAGATTTGCTCTCAGGAATGTGGCTCAACGCGTAGTGTTGAGCGGTTTCTTTTAGGACCGAGAAGACTGTCGGGAGAATACGGTTGATGTGTTCAGCAAAAAGCGATTCTTGCGTATTGTGGGCATCATTCCATAGTACCAAGTCGTCGGGAATGAAGGCAACAAATGGACGGATGCTTACCGAGTTGTCAAATATGATTTTGCTGTTCGGCCGGTTTGCCCAAATTTCGTTGGCGAGGAATTCAAGAAAGCGAGTTTTCCCTGCTCCATTTTGACCTACTATAGCAACTCGCTCGCCAAGATTCTTCATCTTGAACTGAGGTAGGAATGATAGCTCCCCGTCGGGGTTGCCGGAAAACTCTTTAATTAGCGGTGGCATTTTGCAGACAAAACTCCGAAAGCTTATCTCGTAGTAGGTCTTCTGTAATCTTGGTGGCAGGGGTATGGCCTACGGCTCTGTTCAGATGCGAGTAGACATTCGCGTAGGGCTTGAGGTTCATGCGGTCTTCCAGAATTATTGAAACTGTATCGCGAGTGTGATTGATCGTGTGAAGTGTATCGCGGTGCACGGAGTAGAACTCTCCTGCTCGGTAAAAGTTACGGCTTGACACTTGCAACTTGCAGCTGGAGTGACGCTCTAATCGCCTGCCATGTTTATCATTATGATATCGAAACCCAGATACTGTACTTCCTTTTGGGTCTGTGCGCCAAATGACATTTTCGATGCGTCCTGATACCACAGCTGAAGCAAAGTCGAACCGATGATCATGAATATTCTGCTCATCTGATGAGGAAATCCAAAAATGAATCCGAAGTCGTTGTTTGTTGGGAAGCTCGAGGGCAACTGGTACTTTTATGAAGCTATTCTCGTGGATGCTGGCTGAGGAAAGGCAAGACTGAAAATTTCTCTTGCTGCCTAAAACTTTTGCCACGTATTCCTGTACTCTTCCGGAAGCTACAAGTTCTTTCAGAGAGTCTTGAAGCGTTATTGGGTTTTCGGTACTTCCAATTGCACGAGCATCAGTCATCTTCTCTAGCCGCCCTCGGAATGTATTGTGAGAATGGAAATCTAAATGCATGACGACCTTTTCCCCGCCACAGACTCGAATCCGTGTCCGAGGTGAACAAGAGCATTCCTGCAACTGGTTCGTCAAAAGGAATTCCGATTATTTCAGAGCTTACCGATATTTCATAAACAATTGGTGTTGGGACTTCAGCGCCGAAGCCTGGACTGATATAGTAGGAAGATCCAAACAGGTCTATGCCGAATCTTGCGAGAGTAGATCGCGTATGCAGCATGCCCCAGACGTTACCTGGAAGGGAGATATGTTGAGTGCTCGTTCCGAGATACTTACGGCCTGGAAGAAGTGGCTCCTGACGTAGATCGATCTCAACAAAGTTTTCTGGAATGACATTTGTGTTCAAGTCAATTTTTTCTGGAAGCACGCGAGCTTTGTAGTCGAGGTGAAGCCCAATTTTATGCTCATCAAGAAAATTCAATGGATGGCAAACGGCCAAGCGTTTGCGGCGCAGATTTCCAAACTGCTTCTGTGTAAGTGGCTTCATGGTTCGAGTAATCGTACGGGAAGTTCAGCAGGTCAAGCGGAACCTCCTGACATTTCTTGTCTCTCCTACTTTAGGGATTCTGGTTCACTCTGGCGGTTCCGGGTTCTCGAAGTTGGTATTGGTTTCCTTGTTTGAGAGGCTATTGAAGCGTACTCGCTTTGGAGGATTGGTCCGACTCCGTCGCAACTTCAGGCGGGTAGCGGGTGCCTATGTGCGATCCGTGTGCAATGCGATCCGCCAAGAGACTTACGATTTCTCAGATACTTAGCCCTGATCGGTATCCATTGGCTTCGACGGGTCTGGTTTCTTGCGGTTCGCCCTCGATCCCGTTTTGCGCGCTGCGGCGAACCCGCGGTCCGTGGACATGAAACGGTCCAGCATGGGTGCGACGAGGCGGGCGGGCTCAAGGTCCTGGCCGGTCTGGCGGCCCAGGACAGCCGCGTAGTCGCAAAGGTTACGGTGCACATCGGCGGGAAGTTCGACGGTCAGCTTGACCGGCTTGTCGTCATGGATCGGGCCAAGCTTCAATTTCGTCATCGGACTTCTCCCAAGGGCTCGAGGATCAGGTCGCGGGTGACCATGACGCGGACGGGGAAGCCCGGGCGGATGGTCAGTGTCGGCGGGACGGCGAGCTGCTGCCGGACGATCAGCGTGCGTTCATCGGGCGGTGCCGACGCGAGCGAGGTCAGTGCCGACCAGAGATGGTCCCGCGCAGCAGGGTCGATCGTCGCGCCTTCCCGTCCGAGGATTCCCGCGAGCCAGTCCTGCGCCCAGGCACGCTCCGACGCCTCATCTACGCGCGCGAGCGGCTGCAGCTGCACGGCGGGGTCCTCGTCGGCCAGTGCATCGCCGAGGTTCTCCCAATCTCCGCCCATTGCGTACGTGGCGCAGCGGATCGAGCCGCCGAAATCGAAGGCGAAGACCTGGGCACCGGCATAGCGCCGGAACTGCAGCGCCATGAGGGCCAGCAGGACTGATTTGCCCGCCCCGGTCGGGCCGACGATCAAGGTATGGCCGACATCGCCCACATGTGTGGAGAAGCGGAACGGGGTCGTGCCGTCGGTTTCGGCGTGGAACAGTGGCGGGCCGTCCAGATGGTCGTTCCGGTCCGGCCCCGCCCAGACTGCCGAGATCGGGATCATATGGGCCAGGTTCAGCGTCGAGATGGGTGGCTGACGGACATTGGCGTAGAGATGGCCGGGCAGGGAGCCGAGCCAGGCCTCGAGCGCGTTCAATGTTTCCGGGATGCAGGTGAAATCGCGCCCCTGCACTATTTTCTCCGCGGCCTTGAGCTTGGCCTCTGCCGTGCGGGGATCCTCGTCCCAGACGGTAATCGTGGCGGTGACGTAAGCCGCGCCCGCCACATCGGCGCCGAGTTCCTGCAGCGCCTCGTCGGCATCCGCCGCCTTGTTGGCCGCGTCACTGTCGAGCAGGGTCGAGGCCTCGTTGGTCATCACCTCCTTGAGGATCGCGGCCACCGACTTGCGCTTGGCGAACCACTGGCGGCGGATACGGGTGAACACCCGGGCAGCATCGGTCTTGTCGAGGCAGATCGCGCGCGTGGACCAGCGATACTCGAAACCCTGCGCGTTCAACTCGTCGAGCAGTCCGGGCCAAGTGGCGCTTGGCAGGCCGATGATGGTCAGGGTCTTGAGATGCGCGGCGCCGAGCCGGGGTGTCAGTCCGCCCACCAACGGATCATCGGCGAGCACCGTGTCCAAATGCATCGGGATCTCCGGGACGCGGATGCGTTGGCGCCGGGTCGAAACGGTCGAATGCAGGTAGGTCAGGGTCTCTTCATCGGAGAGCCAGGCGATTTCCGGCATGAACCCGTCGAGCAGATCGGTCAGCCGGTCGGCGCGGCCGACAAAGCCCAAGATCAGATCCTGTGGCTTGGTGCTGCGATCAGGTGCGTTCTCCAGCAACCAACCCTCGGCGCGGCTCGCGTCATCCGCAGGCGGCATCCAGACCAACGTCAGGAAATACGCGCTCTCGAAATGCGCGCCCGCTTCTTCGAATTGCGCGCACCGTTCGGCATCGACGAGGGCCGAGACCGGATCGGGAAACTTGGAGGCGGGGTAGTCCTGCGCTGGTATACGCTGCGCTTCTAAGAAGACAGTCCAGCCGGAGCCAAGCCGCCTAAGCGCGCTGTTCAGCCGGGCCGATGTGGCGACCAGTTCGGCGGGCGTGGCGGAATCCAGATCCGGCCCCCGAAACCGCGCTGTGCGTTGCAGGCTGCCGTCTTTGTTGAGGATGACGCCGGGCGCGATCAATGCAGCCCAGGGCAGAAAATCGGCCAGTAGGGCGGATTTGGAGCGGTATTCGGCGAGACGCATCATCGGCTCAGACCCCGAACCAGGACGGGTAACGGAGATGCCGCCGCGCCACTTCAGCGATCTGTGCGTCCCGCTTCGCGGCCCAGACTGCGAGGAGGTGGCCCACCAGCCAAAATGCGAGGCCTACGAGCCAGAGCCGCAGGCCCAGCCCGATGGCGGCCGCCAGGGTGCCATTGGCAATGGCGATGGTGCGGGGGGCACCGGCCAGCAGGATCGGATCGATCAGGGCGCGGTGCACCGGCGCGAAATAGCCGGGAATGTCGGTGGGGTTCTCCATCAGATCAGCGCCCCGCCGCCGAAGGAGAAGAAGGACAGAAAGAAGCTCGAAGCCGCGAAGGCGATGGACAGGCCGAAAACGATCTGCACCAGCCGCCGGAACCCGCCCGAACTGTCGCCGAAGGCCAATGTCAGCCCCGTGACAATGATGATGATCACCGCGACGATCTTGGCGACCGGGCCTTCGATCGATTCGAGGATGGTTTGCAAGGGGGCTTCCCACGGCATGCCGGACCCGGCGGCGAGCGCTGGCTCAGGCAAGGCAAAGACGACGAGGCCGAGCGCGGTTGCGCCAAGGGCTGTGCGAAAGGATGGCAGAAGGGTCATGGATGGCTTCCTTGTGTTGGTGGGAAAAGGGGGGTGAGGGCGTAATCGCCCGTGGCGGTCAGTCCGGTGACCCGAGCAAGTTCGGACAGGCGACGCTCGGCGCCCCGTCCGGACAGAACGGCGATCAGGTCTATGGTTTCTGCGATCAGCGCGCGTGGGACGGTGACAACGGCCTCCTGGATCAGCTGTTCGAGCCGCCGCAGCGCGCCGATGGCGGACCCGGCGTGGATCGTGCCGATCCCGCCCGGATGACCGGTGCCCCAGGCTTTCAGCAGGTCGAGCGCTTCCGGCCCGCGCACCTCGCCGATGGGGATGCGATCAGGCCGCAGCCGTAGCGACGCGCGCACGAGATCGGACAAGGTCGCGACCCCGTCTTTCGTGCGCAGGGCCACGAGGTTGGGGGTCAGGCATTGCAGCTCGCGCGTGTCCTCGATCAGGACAACGCGGTCCGAGGTCTTTGCAACTTCCGCCAACAGCGCATTGGTCAGGGTCGTCTTGCCGGTGGAGGTCCCGCCCGCGACAAGAATATTGGCCCGGCTGGTGACCCCCTCGCGCAACTGCGCAGCCGCATCTGAGGAGAGAATGCCCTTTGCGACATAGTTCTCGAGGGTGAACACCGCGACGGCGGGCTTGCGAATGGCGAAGGTCGGCGCAGACACGACTGGCGGCAGCAGGCCCTCGAAGCGTTCACCCGTGCCCGGCAATTCAGCCGAAACACGCGGGGCCGCGGGATGGACCTCCGCCCCGACGTGATGCGCGACAAGACGGATGATGCGCTCGCCATCGGCGGGAGACAGCACCGCGCCTGTGTCGCTCAGCCCATCGGCCAGCCGGTCAACCCAGAGCCGCCCGTCAGGGTTCAGCATCACCTCGACGACGTCAGCATCCTCGAGCCAGGCGGCGATGCCCGGCCCAAGTGCCGTGCGCAACATGCGTGCGCCGCGGGAAGACGCCTCGGTTTTGAAAGGGGTAACGGTCATGATTGGCCTCGCGATGGATCACGAGACCGATCAAGAAGACCGCTATTTGGTTACGGGCAACAACTGTGAAGGCGTAGTAGAGTTATAGCGTGCAAAGGCAGGGTAAGTGCACTTTGCACCCATAAGTCAATACTGGCTGAGACGACCCGGAGTTCGGTCTCATGCTGGCTTTAGTTCGGTGAGCAGAATCTTGTTCCGTCTCACGTAAAAAGGGCCTAGCCAAAGTCTATTGAGCAATCATCGAAAATTGTAATTGGAGGTCTACATAATTCATAAGCTGGTGACTCTGGGTTGAAACGTGATAACAGCGTTTCGATGGTTGGAGTCGACAACAACGTCATGAGTGTTACATCACCCGCATTAGATGAGCCAAATCCAGCATCCGATTGAATTCCCCCACAGTCACACAATACGCACCTGACGTGAAAATTCGGTCCACCTTGACGGCGTTCCCACTCGAAAATTTTGATCTTAAAGCTTTCGGGAATACGGTTTTCAAAGAGTGATAGAATGTTCTGAGAGAACGCTTGTCTGTCAGGTTCTCCACCATTACGGCAATGAATATGTACTACTTTTTCCCGCGCGCCGGCTGAGTGCATTTTCTGCAATGTGAGAATTAACGGGCTCGCATAGCGTGTTGTTGTCACTTGGAAATACGGATCAACAATTAAAATATTCTTCGCCTGAGACATCGTGGGCCAGATTGAGTTCGATATCCCCTCGTCATTCAATGGAACATTGATTGAGGTCGAAACAGTGAAAAGCGGATGACCATCATCCAGTTCACTGGCGACTATGACATTGTTGAAACTACTTGGATTCTCAGATGCCAAGATCGCGTGGAATTCTGAGCCGACTGGTTGTTGAGTTGCGTTCAAGAGCCAAGATATTTCTGGCTGATACAATCTGCCCGATCTGACGACGGCGACGTGTTTGGCCATTCGTAGTTTTTCCACAGCTCTCTTCTTCTCGCCATCGCTCATGTCAGATTTTTTGACCAGCTCGTACACGGAAGCCTCCCACTTTTTCGGAAATCGCGAAATTAGACGCCCTTTGTCGAAGCCAAATTTTTCAATCAAATACCGGAATCGTTCCCAGTTTGCAGTCAGCGCTTCTGGTTCGACTGCATACTCAAGATGCATCAGAACAGTTCCTCCGCCCGTTCTTCGAAGAACCCATCTGGCCACCGGTCAGAGAAATCACCGTCTCGATCAACGCGAAGGCGGCGAAAATGAACTTCTTTTTCGGTATTTTCGACGTATATGACAGAGAGATCATCGGGCTTCAGTGCGTTTTTTCTTGGCGGGAGTTCTCCTTCGGTGGTCTCCCGCACCCTGCGTAGGAGCCGCAGCATGATGTGTTCGCTATGGGTTTCGACAAGTAGGGTTTTGCCTGAACCGAACGATTGCTCGCCGGGCACTACAGCATGAATGAAAAGGTCGCCGACCCCGACCTGAATTGCCGGATGTATGTGAAGTTCGGGCTGCTCGATTGCCAGAATGCCATCCTTGTCGCGAAGGCAAGCGACGATGACCGGGATCATCTGAGAGATGCCAACACCAACATCGCTTGGGGCAACATCAATGCCTTTCACCACGTCACGCAAAACAACCTCGGTACGCGATCCCAGCTTCTGGAACTCTTCCTGTAGTTCTCCGATGTCGTCTTCGCTGATGCCGCGTTTGAACAACTGATCGATCCGGCTTGAGACCGGTATTTCCAGATACTCCGACTTCGCGATCTCGTAACTCGTTCCCAGACCGTCCTTACCACTCAGCCAGGCATTCACTTCGCTAAGCAATCTGCCCTGCTTGTCTGAATAGAGAAGATCCCATGCCGCCAGGCCCTGTGCCCAACGCCCCTCATCAGGTGAAACCTGGGGTCGGAAAGCCCTTGGAGGGATGTCCCGGAGCGGACCGATGTAGGTCATCTCCGAAAGGTAGTCGCGTGCAATGCGCAGAGGTCCCAAAAGTAATTCATCTAGCAATAAGGATAGGCCACGCACTCGCGGCGTGTTGCCTTCCAGTTCCAGCTTCATTGGTTCCGGATCGCGCAGTTCCAGTGCCCAAGGCTTGGTAATATCCGGCAGAGCGCCAATCACGGATGAAGAGGCGATGCGAAATTCGCCGATACCTTTCCAGTCAGCTGATCTCGCCATATCTCTTGATAGTTCCCACATCTCGATC
>JAWLHD010000092.1:0-10864 GCA_041690555.1 Anaerohalosphaeraceae bacterium | reverse complement strand
GCGCGTAGCCATGGTAGCTATTATCCAGCAACCCATGACGTAATTCTCTTTTGCCGAAGAGGCGATGAGGCTATTTGGAATCAACAGTTCACGCCTGTACGAGATGAACTTATAGATTCTCACTACAATAACATCGAAGAAAATACCGGGCGTCGATACACACTAGATAATTGTATAAATCAAAACAAGAACCGGCCAAATCTGCGATATGAAATCGGCGGTCATGTGCGGACTTGGAGATGGACTAAAGAAAAGATGGAGTCGATGATTCGTGAAGGGCGAGTTGTACTCACGTCGTCAGGCATGCCCCGATATAAGCGGTATCTCGATGAATCAAAGGGGGTGCCACTTCAATCCATTTGGTCTGATATTAAGCCCGTGAATTCGCAAGCAATCGAGGACACAAGTTACGAGACTCAGAAACCTGAAGCGCTTCTGGAACGCATTATCACGTCGTCGTCTAACGAGGGTGACCTCATTGCCGATTTTTTCTGTGGCTCCGGAACCACTGCGGCGGTGGCGGAAAAGCTTGGACGCAGGTGGATCGTTACTGATCTCGGCAAGTTCGCAATCCACACGACGCGCAAGCGTATGATCGGTGTGCAGCGGGAACTCAAAGCCGAGGGCAAGGACTACCGCGCTTTCGAGATCCTCAACCTCGGCAAGTACGAGCGCCAGCATTTCATCGGCGTGAATCCCGATCTGCGCGAAGAGCAGAAGCAACAGCAGATGGCCGCGAAGGAAGCGGCGTTCCTCGACTTGATTCTGCGCGCCTACCGGGCCGAGAAGACCGATGGTTTTGCGACATTCCACGGCAAGCGTGCCGGACGGCTGGTCGCGATCGGTCCGGTCAACCTGCCGGTGACGCGATTATTCGTCGAGGAAATCATCCTGGAGTGCCGCAAGAAGCACATTACCAAGGTCGATATCCTCGGCTTCGAGTTCGAGATGGGCCTGTTTCCGAACGTGCTCGACGAAGCGCGGGCCAAGGGCATCGACATTGCGCCCAAGTACATTCCGGCTGACGTGTTCGACAAGCGCGCCGTGGAACGCAACCAGGTCGTGTTCCATGACGTAGCCTTCATCGAGGTCAAGCCGCATGTGAAAGGCGACACGGTGGCGGTGGAGCTGACTGATTTTTCGGTCTTCTATTCGCAGGACTCCATTGCGAACGCCGAGGCCAGCCTGAAGAACAAGGCCAGCCGGATCGTGGTCGAGAAAGGCCAGATCGTGAAGGTCACCAAGGATAAGGAGGGGATCGTTACCCGCGAGACCCTGACCGAAAACTGGACGGACTGGATCGACTACTGGTCGGTAGATTTCGACTTTGAAAACAAGCGGGAGATTATCCGCATCCAGAACGCCGAAACCGGCGAATGGGAAGAGCAATGGACGGGAGAATACATCTTCGAAAACGAGTGGCAGAGCTTTCGCACGAAGAAAGACCGCTCGCTGGAGCTGACAAGTGTTGCGCACGAGTGCGCGCCGGGCCGGCGCAAGATCGCGGCCAAGGTCGTGGACATCTTCGGCAACGACACCATGACTATTGTTGAGGTCAATGTCGGGGGGAAAGGCTGATGGCGCTGCATCCGGACTTTCCCGATTCACCGCATGCCATTCTTGATCCTGCCATACGCTGGTTCCCGGCGGACGAGGCGCGGCGCGAAACCGGCATGGAAAGACTTATGCCGCCGCTTGTGGTGCAGCTTCGCAAGAAGGTGAAAGAATTTCGCGACGGCGGTTATGTCGGCGCATGCGACACCAGCAAGAGCCTTTTGAACTGGTGGTTCAGGGAACCGCATCTTCTGCCGCAGGCCGACGGCACGATGGCGGAGTTTCAGTATTTCTTCGCCCAGCGTGAGGCGCTGGAGACGATCATCTATCTCTATGACGTTGTCGGGGTGAAGGACAAGTTCGACCTGATGCACTTCGACAGCTCCGGCGCTGTGTCAGCGGGCATGTTCGATGAGACGTGGCGGCGCTTTGTCCTCAAAATGGCGACCGGCACCGGCAAGACCAAGGTGATGAGCCTCGCACTGGCTTGGAGCTTCTTTCACAAGCTCTATGAGCCGGACTCGGCGCTATCGCGCAATTTTCTCGTGATCGCCCCGAACATCATCGTACTGGATCGCATCTATCATGACTTTCAGGGGCTGCGCATTTTCTTCGATGATCCGGTGCTGCCTGACAATGGTTTCGACGGGCGGAACTGGCGGGACGATTTTCAGCTCACCCTGCACAAACAGGATGAGGTGCGCGTCACCCAGCCTACCGGCAACATCTTTCTGACCAACATACACCGCGTCTATTCGGGCGACGATATCCCGCCGTCGCCGGACGATGACAACACGATGGATTACTTCTTCGGCAAGCGGCCGACCGGCGGCACCACGGATTCCAGCGTAGACCTTGGCATGATCGTGCGCGACATCGAGGAATTGATGGTGCTCAACGATGAGGCGCATCATATTCACGACTCGAAGCTAGCTTGGTTCAAATCCATCCAGGAGATCCACAACCGGCTTTTGCAGAAGGGTGGAGCGCTTGCATTGCAGGTGGATGTGACTGCCACGCCCAAGCACAATAACGGCGCCATCTTCGTGCAAACCGTCTCCGACTATCCGTTGGTCGAGGCGATTTCGCAGAACGTGGTCAAGCATCCGGTCCTGCCCGATGCCGCCAGCCGGGCCAAGCTGTCCGAGCGCCAGAGCGCCAAATACACCGAGAAGTATGCCGACTATATCGATCTCGGCGTGATCGAGTGGCGCAAGGCGTATGCCGAACATGAGAAGCTGGGCAAGAAGGCCATCCTGTTCGTCATGACCGACGACACCAAGAATTGTGATGACGTGGTAGAATATCTGGAAGGGCGCTATCCCGATCTCAAGAACGCGGTGCTGGTCATCCACACCAAGAACAACGGTGAGATTTCCGAAGCGCAGACCGGCAAGGCGAAGGAAGAGTTGGACAAGCTGCGCGAACAGTCCAACAGGATCGATGATCCGGATAGCCCCTACAAGGCGATCGTCTCGGTTCTGATGCTGAAAGAAGGCTGGGACGTGCGCAACGTCACTACCATTGTCGGCCTGCGCGCCTATTCGGCCAAAAGCAATATTCTGCCTGAACAGACCCTAGGGCGCGGCTTGAGAAAAATGTATCCCGGCGGTTTGGAAGAATATGTCAGCGTTGTCGGCACGGACGCCTTCATGGATTTCGTGGAGTCGATTCAGGCCGAGGGCGTGGAGCTTGAACGCACGGCGATGGGCAAAGGCACCAAACCGAAGACGCCGCTTGTCGTCGAGATCGATCATAAGAACGAGGACAAGGATATTGAGGCGCTCGATATCGAAATTCCCGTCATGACGCCTCGCATCTACCGCGAATACAAAAACCTCGCAAACCTGGACATCAGCGCGATGGAGCATCAGCGCGTTCCTTACCGGCAATTCAGTGAGGAAGAGCAGCGGGAGATCGTTTTCAAGGATATCACCACGGGCGAGGTGACCCACACGACGATTCTGGATACGGCGGGTGCCGCCGACTATCGCAGCGTCCTCGGGTATTTCGCCCAAACCGTGATGAAGGAACTGCGGCTGGTCAGCGGATATGACGTGCTGTTCGGCAAGATCAAGTCGTTTGTGCAGTCGGAACTGTTCGACCAGCCCGTCGATCTTGAACATCCCAATACGCTGCGCAACCTCTCAGAGTTGGCCGCCACCAAGACACTGATCGAAACCTTCAAGAAGGCGATCAACGCTCTGACCGTGCGGGACAAGGGCGACGCTGAAATCCGTGACACAATTAAGCTGCGCCAAACGCGGCCGTTCGTGGTGAAGGATCAGGGTTATCTCATACCAAAAAAGAGCGTGTTCAATCGTGTTATCGGCGACAGCCATCTGGAACTTCAGTTTGCGAACTTTCTGGAGAATTGTCCGGACGTAGTGTCCTATGCAAAGAACTACCTCGCGGTTCATTTCAGGCTCGATTACGTTAACGCCGACGATAATATCTCGAATTACTATCCAGACTTTCTTGTCAAGCTGAATGACAATAACATCGTCATTGTCGAGACCAAGGGGCAGGAAGATCTCGACGTTCCCCTGAAGACCGCGCGCCTCAAACAATGGTGTGAAGATATCAACAGAGTACAGTCGGATGTGACCTATGATTTTGTCTTCGTAAACGAAGAAAGCTTTAGCAGCTATAGCCCCAAAACCTTCGCCGACCTTATTGCGAATTTTCGACAGTACAAGGATGGTGATGGTGAGTGAGAATGACGCTACGCCTCACATAGGGGGTGATGGCAATACGGCTCAACACAGCCATATTTTAAGCGTCGCACAATTTTCTTTTTGCGACGCAAACCAATAACGCATCACAAGAGAGCCCCCTGCTCATCGGTCTCGGGAGGATCGACGACTTCCATCCGCTCTTCCGGGTACGGCCCGATCAGGGCGAATGCCTGGTCCGGCGTTCCGCTCAGCCATTTCTCGTAGCCGTCTTCGGCCAGAATGACGGGCATCCGGTCGGGATGAACGGTTGCGACCAGCGCATTCGGCTTGGTGGTGACCATGCTGTAGGTGTCGAGCTCCACCTGTTCGTCCCGGTACCAGCCCTTGAAGCTGCGCCAGATGCCGGCGAAGGCGAACAGCGGCTGCTGCTCTTCGCCCTTCAGACCGAACCAGTAGAAGGTCGCAGGGTTTCGGCCCTTGGCCTCGCAGAAGGCGGTTGCCGGGATCAGGCAGCGGCGCTCTTCGAAAGAGCCGCGCCAGAACGACGAACTGCGTAGCTTGTCGTCCCTGGCGTTGTTGACGGCTTTCGGGAGGATCGGCTTGCCGGTCTTCTTCGAGAGCTGTGGC
Organism: Anaerohalosphaeraceae bacterium; assembly: GCA_041690555.1. Classification (GTDB taxonomy): domain Bacteria; phylum Planctomycetota; class Phycisphaerae; order Sedimentisphaerales; family Anaerohalosphaeraceae; genus JACZKQ01. Next base: position 6,005 of record JAWLHD010000092.1, on the reverse strand, counting down.
AGCAGGAACCCCCAATGCATCCGAACCAGCTCGCGCTGCCCGCCCGGATCGAGCCGCACCACGGGCGCTTCATAGCGCGGATAGATTTGCGGCAGCGATGCCTGGTTGCCGAGAAAGTCGCGAGCGGCAGCAATGTCGAACAGCCGGCGCATGGCATCGACCGGCTTGGTATGGCTGTAGAGGTTGCACATAGGCGGGGTTCATACCTGCTTGCGCTTGCACTTACTCGGCAGCGACATCAGCAAGATCGGTCGCGCCGATCTCATGCACACGCTCGACCAGAACATGATAGTGCCGCTCGGGAAACCCTGGGGTACTCTTTTGCGCGTGCTCCTTGATGACGAGGTAAGGATTCCAGATTTGCACATAATGAAAATCTCCCGAGGCACCTGGTTTTGCTGTGATGAACCCCAACTCACTCAGTTTGCGCATGCGCTCCCGCCAAGTCGTCAAACCGCGTTCGGTGATAAAACCCGACGCGAAAGCCACATCATGGGGCTTACTCATCACCTGGAAGCCTTGCTCGTCGGCACGGCACCATAACTCTAGGAATGTAGTTGACACGGGTTTCCCCTTTCCCGAGAGCGCGTCCATGATCGCGCCAATCAGAGGCATGGTTCGCGGCACGGGCGTGAAACCTTTGGTTTTGGCCTTGTTTCTGATGTCCCAGACGCGGTTCTGGTCAATCTCTGGAAATATCGCCGCGCGCATTTGCGCTTTCTTTTCTTTGATCCGGGCTAATTGCGGTCGTCTGCTCATCGGCTTCGTTCCTTTGATAGGGCACCGCGGGTTTGGACCCCGCGGCTTTAGTGGCGACAGCATATAAGACAGGTTTGGACCCTGCCCACTGCCTCCATCTGTCATACATTAATCTCAAAAATTTTGTTATTTTTCAATTACTTACTTTCTGACAAAGCGAACTCTTCATTGCCTTCTATGTTGGATTCGTATTCTTTGTTCAACATATATACTGCAATTCACTGCTATTTTGCAGTGTACTGATTCGGATTCATATTTTTGATCAGAGTGTTAAGGGCGGTCGGTAGTGTTCAATGGTGTTCATATAGTGATCTGAGGTGATCGCAAGTGATCCTGGTGATCCCGAGGGTCGAGGGAGGATCCCGGCCGTGCTTACCCGTGATCCTGCGACTGCGATCTGCCGAATTGCCTTTCGGCGAGAGTGGCAAGCAAAGAGGCTTCGAACGAGGGTCCGCTTCCGCCAGGAGGTGGAAACGTCGAGATGCCTTGGCCACCGCGCGATGGCGTGACCGATAGCCGGTGAGAGCCGGAGACGGTCAACGCACTAGAAGAGAGAAGCCTTTCCGTCGGCTTAGAGTTGGATGTTTGCACTCAAACCTTCGTGTACCCCATTCTCCGGTCAACGAACGCAAGATCCCCTTCACGTCTCACATTCACCAGTGCGGACTGAACCCATATTCTATTACCTGACGGGAGAACACGTTCATGTGCGCGTCTCAGGTGCGGAAGAGGACTTGCACGCGATCCGAGCTCAGTGTCCCCACTTGAGGACGTTGACGGAGCACGTAGTGCGACGAGATACTCATTTGTATTCACGCGATAATGTTCTGGTCGCTCCGGTTTACCCTTCCGTGCTCGAGATTTGTTTTGCCTCTTGGGCGCTCCCTGCCGTTCGATCTCGCAGCCGCGCGTGTTCAAGATGGCTATGGCGAGAGGATAGCATGTCGGTGTCATGCCAGACTTTGGGTCGGTTGGAGACATCACGGAGGCAAGTTTTCGAGCGAAGAATCCATCCGTGGAGTGCATGAAGTCGAAACTCTCGGTCGATACAAAGCCTCCATCCAGCGCTGCAAATTTGGTGACGGTAACGGAGGTTTCGGTGCTTGGCGTGACGCAGCCCACAACAGTCGTTCCTTTACCATTGTCAGAACCTGGAGATATGACATTCATGGTGTAGACCCAGGGATGGGTCTCGAATGGTTGGCCCACATGGTTTCTTAGGCCGTGCACGGTCGAAAAGGCACGGCCGTGTAGGTCGTCGCTAATCTCGAAAGTGCCGAGATCGAAGATACGGCCTTCGTCCAAAACGCCGCGTGGAACGTGACCTTGCGTGGACATCTCGTTGAGGCGGTCAAATACCTGCGCTCTCGCGATCCAAAACCGTGACAACATCGATCCTCTCCTAAACCGAACCGAGGGATTCTAGACACAGCTCCTGGCGCTTGCCAGATCATCACTTTCCACATCCGATAATGTCCTTTATCAGATGTGAAAACTAGGGTACATTCTCCGAATGAGACAACTTTATTCCGCCTTCCCTGATGCTGACGCAATGCTCGCGCTCGAACCAGAAGAGTTGGGGGCAAAACTCCTGTTTATTTTAAGGGAGAATATAAAAAATAAGGGAGGAGTCTCCGGTAACATCCATCCTCACCAAATAATAAGCGAAATTATGCAGGATATAAGTAGGCGTCCAGAGGTATCTCCGTACCCATCAGAAAAATGTGACGCAATCGGCAATGTATTGGCAGAAGCATTTGCGTGGCTTGAAGCGCAAGGATTGCTTGTTCCAAAATTGGGAGATAAAGGTATTGATTCCGTTACTATTAGCAGAAGAGCGCATAAATTTGAGACGTATGAAGAATTTACGTCATATATAACGGCCCGTCATCTAAATCGTGACCTCCTTCACCCCAATATTGCTGAAAAGGTTTGGCTCGCCTTAATGCGGGGAGATTTCGCGGAAGCCGTCTTTACCGCAATGCGCGCGGTTGAGATTGCCGTGCGGGAGGCGGCTGGCTTTCCAAGCGGAGATCATGGCGTTCCGATGATCCGCCGCGCTTTCGATAAGGATAAAGGCCCGCTCCGCGATCCCAACCAAGAGGAATCGGAACGAGAAGCGCTTGCCCATTTGTTTGCAGGAGCGGTTGGTTCGTACAAAAATCCCCATTCGCACCGCAACGTTCCGATGGATAGCGCGGATGAGGCCATCGAGATCGTCATGCTGGCGAGCCATCTGCTCCGCATTGTCGATGCCCGAAAACCGGCGGAGGGGTGATGAACGACCTGGTTCCACTCCCCTCCCCCGCCGAAACTTCCGTTTCCGAAAACCGGACGCCCGCGCTGATCGCGGCGTCCGGCGAGCGGGCCGAGCGGCGGTTCTGGGAGTTTTTCACGGTCACGATCCGCAATCCGAACACGCGTCGGGCCTATGCCCGGGCGGCGGCCGAGTTCTGCGCCTTTCTGCAGGACGGCGGCGTCGGGCGGCTGAACGCCATCCAGCCCCTGCACGTGGCCGCCTATGTCGAGCTGCTGGGCCGGGAGCACGCGCCCGCGACGGTGAAGCAGCGCCTGGCGGCGATCCGGATGCTCTGCGACTGGCTGGTGGTCGGCCAGGTGCTGCCGGTCAATCCGGCCGCCTCGGTGCGCGGGCCGAAGCACGTGGTCAAGCGGGGCAAGACCTCGGTGCTGCACCGCGAGGATGCGCGGCTGCTGCTGGAGAGCATCGATGTTGCCACACCGGTCGGCCTGCGCGACCGGGCCTTTATCGGCCTCCTGGTTTACAGCTTCGCCCGGGTCGGTGCGGCCGTCGCCATGCGGGTGGAAGATTTCTACCCGAACGGGCGGCGCTGGTGGGTGCGGCTGCACGAGAAAGGCGGCAAGCACCACGAGCTGCCCGCCCACCACAATCTCGATCTCTGGCTGCACGAGTACATCGAGGCGGCCGGGATCGCGGATCAGCGCAAGGCGCCGCTGTTCCGCTCGGCCAGGGGCCGGGCCGGGGTGCTGTCGGACAAGCCGCTACTCGCCCGGAACGCGCTCGACATGGTGGCGCGGCGGGCGCGACAGGCCGGTATCCCCGGCCAAGTCTGCAACCACACCTTCCGGGCGACCGGGATCACGGCGTACTTGGAAAACGGCGGCAAGCTGGAACTGGCCCAGACCATGGCCGCGCACGAAAGCCCCAGGACGACCAAGCTCTACGATCGGACGAACGATGCCGTGTCGCTCGATGAGGTGGAGCGGATTGTGTTGTAGGTTGACTCTGAAAGCTATACTCGAAAGCTATCCAAACGCTCGTGAAGCGCTTGGGCTGAAGTGCTCACTTGCTCCAGATCACTCGAGATCAACTTTGCTAGCGGGGTGTCTGGTCTTGAAGATACAACGCCCAAATTCTGAATTACAAATTCGATAGCAGTAATCGTATTAAGGAAGCGCTTGTACAAGACCGGTTCATGATGAGCTAATCGATTTCGCGCTTGATATATATGCTCGAAATTTTTTGCAACTTGTGCTCGGTTAATATTTTTATTCGGGAATGTACGTTTTAGTGTGGTTCTCCAAAGAATTTGCTCATAATCAGAGCTGTAAATACGTTTCCAAAAATGGAAAGTCATTTCTGCAATTACTTTTCCTTCTGATACCATAATCTGCTGTTGCCGATTTCGAGCACGCTGCAAGTGGGAAATGTTTGGTGGCCGTCCATGCGGGAAGGCCTGTGCATCCAAAGCAGCTTTTTCAGCCTGGCTCATTTTCGCATACTCGGCACGCCTCGCATTAGCGAGCGCTGTTCCTATTTTGCTGTTGTCGGACGGTCGCCACTGAAAGGGCGCTGGGGGATGCGTTAACCAGCTAGACGTACCGAAAAACGCTGTAAGATTTTCGGAAACGGTATTCCGCAGAGCCAATTCCACGTAAGCGATAACATTCATAAGATTGGTACCTATGCGCAGCGCTTCCTGATGTAACTCGATCGCTGTCCGCTCCGATCCCGTCAATTGCGTTAAAGCCGCAAGCCTCTCGGGAGAGAGTAAAACCATGATCGATATCACGTCGGTATCTTCCAAAAACCTTGACATTTCTACCGTATCCTCTTATTTTCAGAGGTGAAAAGTCGGGGTCAAAATCGGCTGCGCCTTCGGGTGGCGGATTCCCGGCTTCCCAATCTAAAAGGCACCCTGCGGGGTGCCTTTTTCGTTGTCTACCCTGTGCCATCCAAAATTCGACGTCGCAGGTTCACAATAAACCGCCGGAAGCAAAGTTGACGTTTTGCCCACCAGATCTTTGTTCCGCCCGGCATCAGATCCCTTTATTACCCAAGGTGTTCGCCTGCCTGTGGCAGCGGCGGTGCAGCCATGATCATTGTCCCCTTGCCATTGGGATCGCACCACAACAGGACGCCGCTAGCCCAGAGCGCGCGTTCGGCATGGATGTTGAGGCTGTAGAAGTCGCAGCGTGTCCAGGTCTTTTTCTTCCAGAACCGCTGAAGGTCTTTCGAAAAGATCTCGGCCCAACTACTAAGTTGATGGGCCGAAAAAGCAGACACGACACTGGGGTCCGCTTCCGAGAGTTCAAACTTGCCCATCCCGTGACGATGGCCAATTAGGCGCGCCGCGCTGGTCAAGATATCCGCCGCGGCCCCATGCGAGACCTCGAACAGCTTGGGGAAATCCGATGTCTTTGCATGCTCTTCCTTTGCCTTAGCGATATTTGCATAGGCCGCGTCGAACGTTGCTTTCAGGTATTTGGAGAACTCTTGCTCAAAGAGATCGTCCGCGCCGAAATTGGCACTGTCGCGCGCGTAGCGATAGGCGCGGAGCGCCTTACGCACGGCGCAATGCAAAACCCCGTCATGATCACTTGTCAGGATCGGCTCGAGCAAGAATCCCGGCAGGGCCTTCTCTATCCGGCCAAGCGTATCGGCTTGGGCAATGCCAGAAACGATAAGGTGGACTGTGGCCTCTGCGTCCCGTGTTTCTTCCTCGACTAGCGAGACGGCGTACTTGGCATTCAAGATAATGCGGATTTTAGGTACGTTGCCGCACAACACCAACGCGGTCGCAGCTCCTTGCGCGATGTGATCGGGCACGCCTTCGGGGGTAGTGTTGATGTCAAATTCGTGATCTAGCTCATTGAGCGCGGCCTGAAAATTGGTTGTGAAGGTGATGCCGTCCAAGAGGTCGAGGTTGAAACCTAAACGGAGCGCATTCACAACGCGTTGCACTGTTTCGCTATATTTAGTGACC
>JAWLHD010000091.1:0-10876 GCA_041690555.1 Anaerohalosphaeraceae bacterium | reverse complement strand
GATACAGTCGTGTCGTATCCGGCGGCAGCCAGCGCGTGCTCGAGGACTACAGGAAGATAGTCGACGCCTGCTGGAACGGCGACAAAGGCATCGTCAAATCGATCAACGTCAACGTCGGCCCCCTTCCGACGGACTGCAACAAGAACGGCCAGCCCGTCCCCGACGGCTTCGACTGGGACAGGTGGCTCGGACCCGCTCCCTGGTCCCCGTACCATCCCCACCGGTGCAGCGGCAGCTACAGCATTGACGGAACAAGCTGGCGATCGTTCAAGGATTACTCCGGCGGCGGCATGACCGACTGGGGCGCCCATCACTTTGGCGGTGCGACTTTCGCTATCGACGTCAGGGAACTGGAGCCCGAGGAAGTCATCTTCCACCACGAAAATGGCCGCAAGTTCGCAACCTGCCGTTATCCCGACGGCAAGCTCATTCATCACAATTACCCTGGCAGGGGCAACCTGGACGTGGAAGGGACGAACGAGAAAGGCCCCTCCGAGCCCGTCCCCGGCTACGCCGGATCCGGCGGCATCTACGGCGACTTCATCGACTGCGTCAAGACCCGTAAGCGGCCGTTCCGCGACATCGAATACGCGGTCCACACCGCGAACGTATGCCACCTGTTCCTGGTGGCGTACGAACTGGAGCGATCACTGAAATGGGACACGAAGAAACAACAGTTCGTGAACGACGACGAAGCCAACCGCCTCGTCGATTATGCAAGAAGAGAACCTTGGGTAATCTAAAAAACGACCGCCGAAATAAGGATACGCTGATATGAAAAGCAAACACTTGACAAAGACAATGCTGACTGCCGGAGCCGTTGCTGCGGCCGCCGGAAAGGCCCTTGCCCAGACAGACGCCGCGGTGGACCAGTCACTGGCAATGCTTAAGACCTACGACTGGGGCAACGACCGCAACACCCTGAACGCGATTGACAAGGCAATCCTCGACAGCCACGGTGACGCCGCTGCACGCCGCGCCCTGGAAAAGAAACTGGTGGATCTCCTCGTCGGCGGCATCTCGCGATCCGCGCAGGACTACGTCTGCCGCAAGCTGCGGGTTATCGGTACCGTCCAGTCGGTCGACGCTCTGGCCGCGCTCCTGCAAGCCGAGGAGACATCACACATCGCACGCTATGCTCTGGAATGCATTCCGGATGACAAGGCGGTCGATGCAATTCGCACCGCCCTCCCGAAGGTCAGCAACAAACTCAAGCCGGGTATCATCGGCTCGTTGGGTAAGCGTCGTGACACGAAGAGCATTCCGAGCATCGCCAAGCTACTCGGCGACTCCGACGTCGACGTTGCCCAGGCTGCGGCCGAGGCGCTCGCCATGATCGGCACACCCACCGTCGCCGCCCCACTGATTGCCTTCGCCAAGCAGGCGCGTAGCGACAGAAAGGTCGCGTTTGCCGACGCCTGCCTGGTTTGTGCCGACCGCCTGCTGGCCGAAGGCCGCAAAACCGATGCCGTTGCCATCTACAAAGCCCTCAGCGGCGACGACCAGCCCAAGCACGTCAAGGTCGCCGCCATGAAAGGCATGTTGACCGCTGCGGCCAAAAAGTAGAACTCGCAGAATCAGGATATGACTCATTGAGAAGCCCGTGCCGAAATACTCTGTGCGGGGCCTTTCTATAAAAGGCAAGACCATGAAGACCGCAAATGCACCTATCCGTCAACGCGCCAACCGCCTCCTCATTACGCTCTTCGTGCTTGCAGCGGGCGCGGTGCCGTTTTTCACCGCCCGGACACGGGCCGCGACTGACGCCGTGGTCGACATGATCATTGACTTGCTCAAAGGCACCGATAACGAAATGCGCATGCTCGCCCTCCAGCAGATCCGCGAGGAAGTGCCAGGCGAGAATGCGACTCGGCGTTTCGTCGAACTCCTGCCTGAACTCGCCCCTGACGTGCAGACGCAATTCATCGACGCCCTGGGCGAACGCGGCGATGCCTCCGCCCGCCCGGCGATCATCGAAATGCTCGACAGCGAGACCAAAGCCATCCGCGCCGTGGCGGTACGGGCTCTCTCCGCACTGGCCGTCCCCGCGGACGTCCCCCGACTCGCCAGACTGGCCGCCACAGGCTCCGACGCCGAGCAAGAGGCCGCCAGATACAGTCTGCGTCGCCTTCGTGGCAAAGAAATGGACGCCGCCATGATTGAAACATTGAAGACTGCCGACCCAAACTCGCAAGTCGAACTGATGGCCGCACTCGTCGACCGCAAGGTAAGGGAGGCGCTGCCCGCGGCTCTCAAAAACGTCGACAATTCCAACCCCACAGTCAGGCTGGCAGCCTTGAACGCCTTGGGCGCCCTGGGCAATGAAACGCACGCGGCCATGCTCGTGGAGCGACTCAAATCCGCCACGGATGCCTCGGAACGCAGGTGCGCGGCTGTAGCGCTGCGGGCAACATGCGTCCGCTACCGAATCAAATGCGAAGATGCCGTCATCGACGGCCTGGACGGAGCCGATGCGGCAACACGTCTCCTCATAATGCGCCTCCTCCCTCTCACCGCCGGACCAAAATCGTTGAATGAAATCGTCGCGCATCTTGAGGACAAGGATCAAGCTGTCCGCGCCGAGGCCGTACGCCTTTTGGCCGACTGGCGGAACACCAACGCCATTCCGCACCTCAAAAACCTCGCCCGCAGCACCGACAATCTGAAAAACCATGTTTTCGCCATTCGCGGCCTCGTCCGCCTCGCTGGCCCGAGAGAAGGCCGCCCAGCCGACATTGCCGCGTTGAGTGACGCGATGAAGCTGGCCACGCGCAAGGAAGAGAAGACCCTCGTTCTGGGTACTCTCGGCATGGTACCTACCTTGGAGTCGCTCACCCTCGCCGCCGCCGCCCTGGACCAGCACGACATCGTAGAGGATGCAGGCCTAACCGCCGTGCTTATTGCGGAGAAGATCAGCGAAAGCAACAGAAACCAGGTGCTGACCGTGATGCAGAAGGTCCTCCAAACCGTCCAGAACAAAGCCACACGATATAGGGCAGAAAAAGTATTGCAGCAACCCTCTCAGCAAGAAGTGACCACGGTACAGTGAGCACATACGCGGGCAGCAGTGGAGACAGTTTGGAGACAGGACTTCTTGCCGGGAACCAAATGGCCCGACAGTTCGGATCCCCTGTCTTCGCATGGCAAGTCGTACTCTGGCATCCCTCTCCCACATACCAGTTGGTCAGCGCGTAACTGGTGCCTCCGCTGCCCCAGGCGGTCTCACAGGCAATAGCCTCCTGACCAATAAACTCAGCCAACACCTGTACTGCAACGACTTACAAACGCGAATGCCGGGCTGAAAATCTGCCCCTGCCCACTTCCCCTTTAACCTTGGGACCCATCACCTCCAAATCGTCGCCTTGACCCCGCATGTCAATGCTGTTCTTCTGCCTCTGAATGCCTGGCCAACGAATCCCCATGGACAATCAAATCCACAACCTTCAGAAGGAGCACCGGAACACACAAAGCCATAGTCGCAAACGAGCCGGGTGGCAAGGGCCAATCGCGAGTCTCAAGCCACGCGATCCAGTTCTTGGGTATTTTTCCCATGGATAGCAGGTGCAGGACGATCAAAACCATGACCAGGTAGGAACACTTCTGTAGAATCCTCCATTTGCGGTCGCCGAGTTTTTGAAGACCACTCGGAAAAGAATATCCGGCAATCACCATGAACAGAAGGAAAGTGAGGAGCCCCATAACAATGGTAAACCAATGGCTTACGAACCAACTGAGAAAGTACTTCTCTGAATAGGTTTCCGGAAACTTGTAATTAAGATAAAACGTTGCGAGCAGCACATGCGGAATCGTCATAAATGCAGCGGTTAATCCAAGTGTTCGACGGTAAGGCAGCAGCCTGCCGAAGCTGCCGAAGAATCGCGATAATGGACCCAATGCCAGCGACAGACCAAGGCAGTAGACAGATGCTATCGCCGTACATTTCTCCGTGGTCAACAGACTGAACGGTTTTCCTCGGACATCATGGTACCAAATGAAAAACAAAAAAATGGCCAAATAAATGATGCCCGTGATAATCCATTCACGAGTTTTGTTTGAAAAGACGTGCTGCGTTCCTGCCATTCGCATCTTAGGTCCTTACTTGAAACACGAGACTGCAATCTAACCGGCCAACTCTTTGTGCTACCCCCTACGGTTTCGCGTCGAAAACCTGTACCTCCACGAGATGCACTCCCTCGTTGGCACTGTTTCTCAGCATGTTGACCTTGACATACCGTGCCGTGCATGCAGTGAAAAGCAGTTCATCCCATACAGCTTGCAGCAGGCAGCACAAAGCCGCCGCAAAGGCCGAAGTACAAGGGCTCATCCTGTCGCTCCTAACCCAAAGAGCTTTGCAATCTAATCTTCAGCAATCTGGTAGCATACAACCGACTGATTTCCCCTTATATACATGCGTCCATTGGCAATAGTCGGATGCTGAGGTCTTCCCAATTCCATGTTCAGCTTAACACGTCCAAGCTCCCTGTACCCTTGGCGGCTTGCCTCGGCCATCACAAGGTCTTCGTTCTTCGTCAAGGCAAAGATCAGCCCGTCCGCGATGATCAATTGCTGATCCTTCCCCCAGTCGTCTCCAACCTTCTTCCAGAGCAGACTTCCGTCGTTGAAGTCGGTGCAATGAATGAAGCCTCCCTCTTTGTCCACGCCGAAGCCGAACACGGCATCCCTGCAAATCGCCACAGTGTTGAAGTTGTTTATTTGTAGTTCAGTACTGCGGTAAAGTTCCTTCACAGATATCGTGCCTTCAATTGCTTCCATCTGAAGGCAAACCGAAAAATTCTTGCCGGTCCCCTCGGCGCCGCAGACAAAAAGACGAGATCCCATTGCTACCGGCGTGCTCACCAGACCTATGATGATTTCCGCGGGATAGGGATATCGCCACATGATCTTGCCCGTTTCGGCATGCACTCCCAGCAGTTCGCGAGTGCCGTAAGTAGCCACAATCACCTGCGGAATGCCGTCGACTACCTGATATGTAAGCGAAGCCGGTGCACCGAGCTCGCGTTTCAGATCCGACTCGGCATGTGCGGTCCAAAGCAGTTCGCCCGTCATCTTGTCCAGCACCATGAGTACGGCTCGTTCAGGATTATCCGCTCCCACGTACAGCTTGTCTCCCACCACCAGTGGCACGGATGCCTCGGTAGCCCACACGGTTTCATCTGCACGCCAAAGCTCCGTGCCGTCAGTCCGAAAGCAGATGACGGGACATCGCATCTCCCACACATCGTTTCCATGCGTGGCATAGGGAATAAAGTAGACTCGGTCACCATCGATCACCGGGGAAGTGACCGGACCCAGCACGAAATGCCGATTCTCCTTATCGAACAGCAGTTTCTTCCACAAAGTCTGCCCGGTTAGAGGATCCAGACACAAAGCCCACTGCTTCTTATCCGTCTGGGTGGCCGTAAACGCCCGGCCGTCGGCTTCCACAACTGCCGCTTTGCCCCAGCCAATCTCCGTCCGCCACAACTCTCTTGGTCCGGTGGACGACCACTTCCTCAACAGCCCGGCCGCATTGAAAACAGAGTTGCCGTCGTTGGGCAGAAACCGCTCCAAATCCGTGTTCCGGCCTTCAGTGGCATAGCCGGCAGCATGTCCGAGCACAAACACGGTGCAAACCAGAGATGCGAACATGATCAGTATTCTGAATCTCATACAAACATCCTCACGCTACAGAACTTCATCAGCCAACAGGACAGAATAGCCGAAAACAGAAAAACAGTCAAGGCGGACGATACGGAATACGGAGCTCTCCTTTCGCCATCGTCGATTATTCACCCTTGCCCCGCGAACATCTCCTGCTGCAGCCTGAGCAATGCAATTCAGGAGATTCGATTCATGAAGCCCAACATGGCGGGATTCTGCCGCATCTGCATTCCTGCTTGACTGCTTACTCCATAAGTGATAATCTGACATTCCGTGCATAAGAAAACGTGAAGATAACAGATGACAGTGTTGTCACAATGGAGGTTGCTGATGTTGGAAGAAAACAAAGCGTTAGTGCGTCGTTACTATGAGCAGGTAATGGGGGATTTGTCAGCGATTGAAGAAATCGTGACGGACACTTTCGTTGATCATCATTTCCCACCGGAGATACCACCTGGAGCCCAGGGTGTGCGGAAATTCTTTACGTTTATAGCCGGCGTTTTCAGCGACATGCGAATCGACATAGATTTTCTGCTGGCCGAGGGGGACAAGGTGGATTGTCACTTCGTGTTGCATGCACGTCATACCGGTGAAGGTCTTGGTGTCGCGCCTCGCGGCAACGCGATAAAACTGCCTGCGATCAGCACTTTCCGCATTGCTGACGGCAAACTGGCCGAAGGCTGGGAGATCTTCGACAGCGCCAGTTTAATGCAGCAGATGCAGGCGGAAGCATGATGAATCTCCCCGCGCGAATCACCTGCCCAACCGGCCATATCGTGCCTATGCCTTGCCGCCGGTCTTCTGCTCGGCAAGCACCTGGAAGCGGTTGGCTATCGCCAGCGCCGGGTCCAGCGGCACGTCCACCGGCTTTACGCCTTTGGGGATACTGATCGTCGGCGTCGGCTTCAGCGTCTTGCCCTCAAACTGCGGCAGCCATTCACGTTCGGCCTCCAGCATCTCCGCCGCCATATCCCGAATCTCCTTCAGCGTACAGCAGGCGCTGGTCAGCGGGTCCATCGCGATCGCATGCATGATATGCTCAGGATCGCCGCTCAAACCCGCCTCAACAGCTAACTCCTGCACCGTAACGTTGCTCTGGTTCATCGCGGCCAATTGCGGCGGCAGTTCGCCGACTCTAAGCGGATGCAGCCCCCGCGCATCGACGTAAACAGGAACCTCTACGCAGCATCCCGCCGGAAGATTCGTGATGTAGCCGTCGTTGCGCACGTTGCCGTTGAGCCGGAACGGACGGTCCGTCTCCATTGCCTCCAGGATATACGAGCAGTATTCCACGCTCCGCAGTCCGATCTTCGTTGATTCCAGTGCCAGGTAGTCAACGTCGGCGTACTTCTCGGCCAACATGTTCGCATAGTTGTAATACGCCCCGGTCTCGCCGCCGAAGCCCGGCTCATCGCAATACAGTTTCAACGCCCGCTCGCTGCTGCGGAACCACGGAATATACTCAGAAAGATGCCCCGTGCTCTCCGTCATGAAATAACCGAAGTGCCGCATAACCTCGCAGCGAACCTTCTCATTGACGTAATACTCAGGCCGCTCGCAGTTGGCCCGAAGGATCGGGTACAAATCCCGCCCGTCGCGTTTGTCCTTCAGCGACAGAAACCAAGCCATGTGATTGATTCCCGCGCACCAGAAGTCGATCTGCTCCTTCGGCACGCCCACGTAACGGCTGATCAGGTCCAGCGTCGTCTGCACCCCGTGGCATAGCCCGATGTACGGCATGTCGGTCACCTTGCCCAGACCCAGGCAGCAGGCCGCCATCGGGTTGGCGTAGTTCAGGATCGTCGCACCCGGACATAGCCGCTCCGCGTCCCGCGCGATATCCGCCAAAACGGGAATCGTCCGCAAACCCCGAAACACGCCGCCCGGCCCCAATGAATCGCCGATGCACTGATCGACGCCGTACTTCATCGGTATCTCATAGTCGTGCCTGAACGCGTCCAGCCCGCCAACCTGGATCATTATTATGATGTAGTCGGCGCCTTCCAGCGCCTTCTGCCGGTCGATCGTCGCTGTCACCTTCGCCGCCAGTCCGTTGTCCTTGACCATCCGCTTGACAAACGCCTCCATGCGGTCCAGTTTGGGCTGCGTACGGTTCATAAGGCAGATCTCCGATTCCCGCAGCGCCTCTGTCGCAAGGATATCGTGAACTAACGTCTTGCAGAATACCATGCTCCCCGCCCCAATCATCGCGATCTTGGCCATAACAAACCTCCATTTCAAAGCGCCCAAAGCGCAGCCTCGACTTACACACGTTACAATGCCGCAAAGGTACCGCAAGACACCCCGAATCGCAAGCCCAAAAACCGCCCACAGGGACCCAACTACTTGAGCGTGTTTTCCAGCAGGTACAGCCCGCTCTTGCCCGGCGCGACAATGTCTATATCGCCGTCGCCGTCGATGTCCGCCGCCATAGTGTTAATGCCGAACGCCACCATCCCGCCCTCATGTATCAAGTGCCGCTGCCAACTCGAGCCTTCCCATGTGTAATAATACACGCACTTCGGGTCGTTGCCGCCCGGATCGTTCCCGTTGTGGGCATGAAAGCGCTTGCCGGTGACAAGTTCGAGTTTCCCGTCGTTTTCGATGTCCGCCAGCAGCATGAAATGCGGCTGGGACCACGAATCGTCTATCAGGTGCCTCATCCACATCCGCTTGCCCGCGCCGTCTCTGCCCTGCTCCAGCCAGAACAGGCCGTAGTTGTGGCCGTACCCGTAAATAATGTCCGCGAGGCCGTCGCCGTTTACGTCATGCACCAGCGCCGGCACGCTGCAATGGCCAAGGTCGAATTCGCCATGCCAGATCCATTCGCCGCCGGCATCCGCCGGCTGCTCGGCCCACCCCTTTGACGCCACGATATCGCACCGACCGTCGCCGTTTATATCACCGGCGCCGTTGCCGTGTCCCGCCGCCTGCTGCGGTAACTGGTGCTTGATCCAACGCACTCCATAAGGCGCCGACGCATCCCGCTTGAACTCGTACCACGCCGCCTGGTTCATGATGTTGGGCAAAATGTCAGGCTGACCGTCACCGTTGATATCATAGGCCATAGCCGTCTCCATATTGCCCGGCTCGTCGATATCGATCACTTCCCAGGGCTTGCCCGAATCGCCCGGGTTGCGCACCCAGAAGACCTTCTTGTTGTGCCACGCCGCACTGACAATGTCCACCCACCCGTCGCCGTCGACGTCCATCGGCAGGCTCGCGAAATCGTAATAGTAATTGCCGTCATATTGCACTTCGCGAATGAAATGCTGCTTCCAGTCCGGCGCCTCGTACCAGTACCCGCCCGAGACAATATCGAGCCTGCCGTCGTTGTTCACGTCGCAGATGCCCGCCGCCTCGAACTTCGACTCCGCGTTGATCACGTGTACCTTCCAGTGGCTGCCGACCTTTACACCCTCTGCCTTGGCCTCGCGGATCCGCACAATCGCGCCCCAAGGCATATTGTTCTGCGTGATCTTGAGCACCAGCGTATTGGACCCCTTCTTGAGAATGCCTTCGGCAGTGTCCGGCGTCGGCATGATCGGTCGCGCCACATTCAGCGAAAGAATGATCTTGCCGTTGAGCCACGCCTTCACGCCGTCGTCGCTGAATATTTCGAACGTAACCGCCTTATCCTCATCGCTGTCGATGGTCGTCCGCAAATACGCCACGCGGCTGTCTCCGCCGTCCAGCGCCCGCAGCAGGTCCAGATAGCCCACGTGCTCCGAATCTGCATAAACCGGCATCGGTCGCCACTTCACCGCCGCCGGGTCGCTCTCCGGCGCAAAAGACATATCGAACAACGCCGCATAGTTCTTGCCGTCCTCCACGTAAGGACCGGACACCTCCCAATCGACGATATAGCTCTTCAGCAGGTCGATCTGCTCGATGATCGCATTCGCCTGCCCGCGGATCGCCTCCGGCGCCTTGCTTGCCGCGACCTTCTCCATCGCCGCCCGCACCGCCTGCGCCTGCCGCGCCGCCATAGGCCCGCCGATCGTCACCGCCGCATGCGCCGCTTCGTCGCAAACGTCCGCCTCATCGACGTACCGTGCCGCCATCCCCAGCGCCGCAGCCGTCCTGATCTTCGATACCCCCGACAGTACCCGCTTTTTCTCCGCCGGCTGCCTCGCCAGCGTCATCGCCTCGCGATACATAGCCAGCTTCGCATCGTCGCCTGCTCCATCGAGCCCCACCAGGTCGGTATACCCCCGCAGCGCAAGCACCCTGTGCGCCGCATTCTCCGAGTCCTTCGCAACCCGCAGCAGATCGTCCTTCGGCTCGCTTGTCGGCCACGAGCTCAGCCCCTGTATCGCCGCGTACCGCACCTGGACGTCCGCGTCCCCCAGCGCACCCCGCACCGCCGCCAGCCCCGAAACATCCCCGAGCTGACCCAATGTGCCGATCATCACCGCCTTTAAGCGCGCATCCAGAACAGAATCCAGCCGCGCTGCCACCGCTCTCGATGCCGCCCCGGATGAATTCGTCCGCCGCGCAGCGCCCACGATCGCGTTATCAACCTGCTTCTGTTCGCCGCCCGGAGACTCCAGCAGCAGTGTAACCAGCCGACCGATGTCGTCCGCCGTCGCCACCTCTCGCAGCGCACGGTATGCCGCCGATCGTGTGGACGCCTCGCCGCGACGCGCCGCCTTCAGCAGCATTGCCGTCGCCTCGCTCGCTCGCCGATCCGCAAGCGCCTGTATCAGTTCGACCCGAACCGCCGGCTCCACCTGGTTCACCCGCTCGATCATCACCGCGTGAACGTCCTTGCCGCGAAGCTCCCGCAGACCCTGTCTTGCCGCCGCCTGTTCATCACCCGACGCTCCGGCCGCCCGCTCCGCCAACAGGCCCACGCTCGACGCATCGCCCAGCACACTCACCGCCCTCATCGCCGCAACACGAACCGACTCGTCCTCCGACTCACACGCCTTCACAATCTCCCCGAGCCAGGCACGGTCGCCCCGCACCGCTATCACGTCGACAAGCAGCACCTGTGCCGCCGCCGGCAGTCTTTTCCACTGCCGCAAACACGCACTGACAAGCTCGCCGTCCGCCGTCTCACGCACCAGCCCCACAGCAGCAGTCCGCAAAGACTCATCTCCGCCGCCGAGTGCCTCTATTACCATCCCTGCCCGCCTGGTGCCGTCTGACAGAGCAAGTCCCCTCCATGCCGCCGCACGAACCGCCGGCACAGCCCCCGCCTCCAGCACAC
>JAWLHD010000090.1:0-11053 GCA_041690555.1 Anaerohalosphaeraceae bacterium | reverse complement strand
CGATTGATATCCGGGGAAACACAGGTGCATCGCGATGTGGAGCAGGCACTAGCTGTATTTTTAAATGTCCCTGCCGCACTCGTGTTCGTCTCAGGCCATGCGACTAATGTTACCACGATCGGGCACCTGCTGGGACCGGACGATCTGATCCTCCATGATCATCTGGCGCACAACTCGATTATTCAGGGCGCCCAGCTTTCCGGTGCGACCCGTCGAGCCTTTGCCCATAATGATTGGATGGCGATGGATGCCGTGCTGTCCGAAAGTCGCCATCGCTATCGCCGCGTACTGGTTGCCATTGAAGGTGTGTACAGCATGGATGGCGACTTCCCCGAACTTCCACGCTTTGTGGAACTTAAGAAGAAGCACAAGACGCTGATGCTTGTCGATGAGGCGCATTCACTGGGAACCATGGGACCCACAGGTCGGGGCATCGGGGAGTACTGGAGTGTCGCCAGGGCTGATGTCGATCTGTGGATGGGTACACTCTCCAAGTCGTTGGCGAGTTGCGGAGGATACATCGCTGGCTCCGCCGAGATGATAGAATACCTCAAGTACACTGCCCCGGGGTTTGTTTACAGTGTCGGCATTTCTCCACCCAATGCAGCGGCGGCTCTGGCATCGCTAACGATTCTGCAGCGTCAGCCGCAGCGTGTGGAACTGCTGCACGAGTTGTCATCGCTATTCTTAAAACTGGCCGGGGAGAAAGGTCTGGACACAGGCTTGGCTTGTGGTACACCCGTGATTTCGGTAATCGTGGGCAGCTCAATCAAGAGCCTGCGCCTGTCAAACGCTTTGTTCCGGCGCGGCATTTACGTACAACCGATTCTATACCCCGTGGTGCCCGAACACTCAGCTCGCCTGCGATTTTTCATCACGACCAATCATACCAAGGCACAGATCCACACCACCGTTAGTGCCGTTGCCGACGAACTCAAGGCACTTGACCACCACAGCGACTTCATGAGACGAGATTGATGAGCAGTAAAGTTGCGATCAGGCCGGTGACATCGTGGCGAGATCGTCGGCGTTTTCAGCGTCTGCCCTGGTTTATCTACGCGGGTGACAGGAACTGGGTGCTGCCTATCCTTGCGCAGGAGCGCACACTGCTGGGCTGGGGAAAGCACCCCTTCTTCGACAATGCCCAGATCGTGACGCTGCTGGCCGAGCGTGATGGGCGGACAGTCGGACGGCTGGCTGTATTGATCAATCATATACACAACCGAAAGTACAACGAACAGCGAGGCTTCTTCGGGTTTTTCGAGTGCATAGACGATACAGCCGTTGCCGAGAGATTATTCCAAGCCGGTCAGGATTGGCTGCGCCAGCGAGGAATGACGGCGCTGCGCGGGCCGGTAAATCCTTCTCTCAATTACACGTGTGGCCTGCTGATTGATGGTTTCGATTCCCCCCCTTGCTTCCTGATGACCTACAATCGGCCCTACTATCCGGCGCTGTTGGAAGCCTGCGGGTTTGCCAAGGCACAGGATATGTATGCCTACGAAATGGACCTGGATATACTTCAGGGAATGGTCGATCGCTATAAGCCGGCGGTGCTATCTGTTCTTGCCCGGCCAGACTTGGTCATACGGTCGCTTGATTCGGCAAGGCTCCAGCAGGAACTAGAGACGTATCTAGACATCTACAATCGTTCGCTGGATGGCACGTGGGGTTTCACTCCACTGCAACCGGCAGAGGCACGCTATATCGCCAGTGAACTTCGGCACCTCATCGTGCCGCAGTTCATTGCGTTTGCCGAGATCGGCGACCGGCCGATAGGCGTCATGTTCGCTCTGCTCGACTACAACCCGATTCTGGGCAAGTGCAACGGTAGGCTGTTCCCATTTGGCCTCGTGCGGCTGATGACCGGACGACGGAGAATTAATACGGTTCGCGCCATGACAATGACAATGGTGCCAGGCTACCAGGATGCAGGACTGAGCGTGGTCTTGATGGATAACCTGACAGGGCCAGCGATGAAGTGGGGCATCCAACGTTGGGAATTATCTTGGGTTCTCGAGAGCAATAGCCGTTCGCGCGGCAGCTTGGAACGTGCGGGTATGAAGAGAACCAAGACATATCGGATTTACGACAAGGCCCAGTGACATCGGAGGGGGTGTGTTACGACTGAACCAGGGTCGCGCGCCGGCGGTAGACGCGTAACCGGCGGATGCCGCGCCCCATCGCTCGCCACGGACTAAACCGGAGGGTGCCCCACAGGCTGAGCATGGCGTGAAGCGGACACAGCGACGCCCTTGGCCAGACGCTGCAGTAAACGTTTTCGCACCGGGGCCGGAAACGAGTCTTGAAGTGATAGATGCCCGGCGTATCAAGGATGAAGTTCAGATAGCGGTGCGTGATTCGGATATAGGTGTGAATCAGCCAACTATCGCCCGGACGGCGCTGGTCACAGCGGGCTGCGGGCATCAGACAGAGCGACACCTCCTCGACGCCTTCGTCCTTGAAGGTCTGCATGGCCTGACGCATCAGAAACGGCACTGTGCCCCGCACGGCGTCCTGCCGCGAACGGTACATCTCGATTGCCCACGTTGCTCCGTAGCGATAAGGCGTGCACACGATAAACCCCTCTACGCGGCCAGCCCCGCCGTAGGCGATCGCGGCAAACACCCGCCGTTGGTACAGACGATCGGGATCAAATTGGCTAACGAAGTATCGCATTGTATGGCCGTGGGGTGTGCGGTCGAGGAACTGTTTGGAGATATCCGCAAGCTCCGAGATGCGCTGGCGCCACTGGTCGATCGTTATCGCCGGGCCGCCGACCTCCTGGCACACTAAGCCTTGTCGCTGACAGTAGTTGGTCTGTCGTCGCACCCATTCGTAAGCCTTCCCCTGCCACGTGCAGTGACGCAGGTCGATGATGGCGTCTTCGCCGATTTTGGTGGACTGAAACGCATACCGGTCGAACAAGGGCAGGTCGTGTTCTGGCACAAGCCCAAAGCATGCAGTCAATCCGTGCCGGCGGCAGTGATCCATGAACTCGGTCAGCAATGCTTCTCTGCCCTTGTCGGGTCCGATCAGTCCGCCGATAACGACCGCCTGCGACCCTTTCAGAACAAAGCCCAGCACCGCCCGACCGCCCGAGGACCAGAAATACGTGCGATCCAAATCCATCACAAGATACGAGTCATAGGACCGGCCGTAGCGATAAGCCATCGCCTCCAAGCGTGCGATCGACGCCGCGTCCATTGTGGTGGAACATTCAATCCGTGCTGGCGCATGTGGGTCGTCGAAAGTTTCAAGTACCCTTGATATCGGAGCAATAGGTTCAGAGCCACTCGGCATAGCGATACTATTGGCAGTCTCTTGCAGGCGATCAGCCAAGGTAGCTGCGGGCGACCAGCCCAAGTGCGTGCGAGCTTTAGCGGATGAGCATGTCCACGACCCGGCCAGAGCTTCGACGGTCTTGTCGCTGTTCACCCAACCGGGACGCCGCCGAATCCGCCCCATCGCGTCACCGCAGAGCCCGACGAGTCGCACCAGCGGCCCGGGCAGATGTACCACAGTTGTACGTTTCTTTCCGAATGCTGTGGCAATTATCTGTCCAAGTTCGGCATAGGTCGGAGAGTCATCCGCTGCCATGAAGTAGATGCCTTGCCCAGGCGATCCATTTTGGTGCAAGCGCTCGCCTTTCTCAGCTACAAGGAGCAGGCCTTCGACCAAATCGGCTACATGAATCAGCGAAAAGCATCTCTCGCCCTGACCGGGTACAACATGGATACCCCAGCGTGCGATCGGCCGGAATACTTCAAGCATGCCGCTATCACCGGGGCCAAAGACTATAGGCGGACGCACAATACTTATTGGCACCACTCCGGCAAAACTGGCTGCGGCCTGTTCTCCGACCAGTTTGCTGTAACCGTAAGCGGAAACAGGCTCCGTTACATCGCTTTCTATCCGAGGTCGCCCAACGGTGCAAGGCCCGGCTACGGCCAGCGAGGATACCACGACTAACACCGGCTTGTCAGTGCAATCAGCGCAGGCGGCAGCGACAGATTTGACACCATCTGCGTTCACACGCTGGAAATCCTCTTTCCGCAGCGCCTTCGTTAATCCAGCCAGATGGAACACAATATCGGCCCGCGACACCGTCAGTGCCTGTTCAATACTGGCCCGATCGGTCACATCGCCAGTAACCCACTGAGCGCTGGCCGATCTTAGTTCATCGATGCACGAGGTGGTTCGCACCAGACAGGTCACCCTGTCGCCACGCTCGATCAGCCGTCGCACAAGTTGCCGTCCGATGAAGCCGCTGGCTCCTGTCACCAACACAGATTGTGTGAACCCCTTATTCACGATAGAATCTTCTTTTAAATGCCTCAAAACATCGGCGCCATGATGTGTACGATCGCCTCAAACAGATACGAAACAGACTACACGCGGAGCAACCTTTGGGGTGGCCTCTTGGCTGCGGACGACTTGGATGAGGTCCTTTACCCTGGAAGGATCCAACTCGCTCCATGTACGGCTGATACCTGTCGCAACCATGAGCTGCTTGACTTTGTTCTCCAGGCCGTACTCGCGGCCAGGCTTTGGCGGCACAAACGCGGCCGCACCGTTCTCGAAGAATGTCTTCTGCCACTGGTAAAACTGGGTCGGTGCGATGGAGTACTTCTCGCAGACCTCCGATAGAGGCCGTCCGTCGAGAAGATGTTCGCGGAGAATCTTGATCTTGTCCGCCGGTTCAAACCGCCTGTGCTGCTTTGCCATAACAAATCCCTTTCATAACTGTCCAAAATAGATTACCAGTTTCAAAGGATTTGTCCATTTCCGTCTGAAGCATTACAGATTCTGGTTCAAGGACACAATGTTATTGATGAGGAAGGGGTGGTTGTTCTTCTCGAGGTGGAGGATGTTGCTGGTCTCGTCAAGGATGTAAAGTGAGGCAAGACGGGCATTTACGAGCGGCGGAATCTCGTTGATGCAGATCTCCGCGATTTCCTGCTTGTCGAGGCAATTAAGCTTTTTTGCCAGCGGAGTCAGGATCTCGAGGCGACTCGAGCCTTGAGACTGGCCGCGGGGTCGTTTCTTCGTGTTCGGGCTCATAGGGCCGCCAAAACTGACATTTCGGAGTAAAATTCAACACACGGGGAGTCTTGCTCATGGGGGTATATCGGAATTTCATAAGGGGGTGTTAAGGTGGGGTCACGTTGATTGATGATCATTGCATATCTGGACATTTGGATACACAAACCTCGTTGAGCCCGTGCAGGGATTCTTTATCTAATTCTCTGACGTTTAGTGTCACGTTTTGACTGCGCGTGGGCGGCTGTCTTCTACCGCAAGCAGCGGGACAGCGGCCACGGGCATCATGCGGCGCTTCGGGCGCTGGCGCATCGATGGGTCAAGATACTGCTGGCAATGCAGCGCACCGGGAGCCGCTACAACGAGGCCATTTACATGCGTGCGCAAAGGAGGCATTCGCTTAAATGTCCTTCCGTGAAGGCGGCTTACTAACATTTTTTGGGACAAGGGCTTGACATAGACCGTCTTGAATTATTCCCTGCCGAGCGATTGACACTGTAACTACTGGGAAATCGATTTGTTGTCGTGCACGATGAACGTGACATTCATATTGACTCGGTACTCGACGATCTTGCCCTTCTCAACACGTACCTGCTGCTCTTTAATCCATGCTCCGCGAATATCCTCAACCGTCTCGGCTGAACGCTTGATACCCTCGCGAACGGCATCTTCAAAGCTCTTCGTTGAAGATGCGCTGACTTCGATTACTTTTCCGATAGACACAATAAAACTCCTTAAGTGAGATTTTCCATATACCCTTGTATATTTATGAATCTTAAGCTTAACAGCAAAGGCGCCCCTCTGTATATCAGTGCAGAGTCTGTACTTCGTATAAGACAAACGTACAGTCCCTTTGTCAGCCAAACCCCCGACAAAAGGGTTGATGGGAAACGGGAACCTGTTTCAAGAGGATCCTCTAATAAGATTAAGCTGAGTTAGTGGACATTAGTTCAACTTCTTTTCGTGCAGGGCCTCTCGTGCAAGACGATCCATGTCCGCGTCCGTTACCGTGGGAAGAAAGCGCTTTCGATAAAGCTCGTCATGCAGGATACTCACAATGGCCACCAGGGGTGCTGCGACCAGAACACCCAGCACACCGAAGGCGGCCACACATAAGAGCATGGAAAAAAGAATCGCCACCGGATGCAGTTTCATGCTGCGCGCCATGAGAACAGGGCTGATCACATTACTCTCCAGGCCCTGGATCCCCATATAGGCGAGCACGACCCATAGCGGGGTCATCCCTCCTTTGCCGACGGCTAAGAGCAATGCCGGCACTGCGCTGAGGAGCGGTCCCAGAAAGGGAATTGCTTCCAGGACGCCCGCGATGAGTCCCAGAACCATGGCGTCCACGAATCCGAAGATCGGCCACATGACCAGGAAAACCAGCCCGCCGATGGTCAGCATCCCCAGCAGTGTCGCCGCGGCCCATCGGGGCACAAATCCTACAATGCGTCGCATAATGATCAATGCCCGATTGTGATGGCGCTCGGGTATCAGCGAGAACATAGCCCTGAAGATCGGACGGGGATTCATGAGCATGAAGATCACGCCGATAAAGACCGTCAGCAGGACGACCAGTATCTGGGCCGCGTTGAAAGCCACCGCCCTGAAACTGCCGGCCACGCCGTGCAGCATGTCGCTCAAACCCGAACGAATAGACCCCGCGTTGTTGGGTGCTTTAGGCAAAGCCCTCTGAGTAATTCGCGGTGCCAGTTGGGGTTTGGCCGGTTCGCTTGCGGTCTCGGCAACTTCCGTGGCGACTTCCGCTTGGAGTCTCTCCTCCGACAGGACAGCGTGTTGTTCCATTTTGATCAGGGGCTTTTGCAGACGTTCCCAGTAGCCTGGCAACTGTTTCGAGAGCGTTGAAACCGAAGCCTTCATCGGCCCGAAGAAAGCCCGCCCCGTCAAGGCAGCGACCATGACCAACACGATCGCGACCAGCATTGCCGGCAATCTTCTTCCACCCGTCAAACCTCGCATCCGGGAGATTACTGGATTAACTGCCAGAGAAATCAGCAGAATCAGCAGAAACGACAACAGAATGGGAGCCAGCAGCGAAAACGTTTGGATGAAAGCAAATAACGCAATGGCCAGGATCACATAGAAAGAAATCGAGCGCCGCTTCATCTCTGGCTTGGGGTTGTTTGACATGTCATTTCTCTGTTCCCGTTATGTCCGACGCCGGCACAGCAACAGACACGGCAGCGCTCACACTTCCATACAAGGCGCAACTGTATGTCCCCACCGCGTTCTTTCTGCGATGACCACTGCAAGATGCGCCGGATGCCGGGCTGCCCGCTTACTCCAAAAGCGACGTTCTTTGTATCTGGTCTTTACGAATTTCGTATTCTCTCTTGTCAATCTTGCCGTCCTTGTAATCCTCTTCGACCTTCTTCATTTCCCGGTTCGAGACATATTCATAACCGCCGCCGGCGGCCACCGCTCCGCCTGCCGCACCAAGACCGGCCGTTCCCCACTTGCTCTCACATCCGCCGCACATCAGGAACAGGGAAAGCACGAGCGCTGTCAACAAAGACGTTTTCATATCAATTCTCCTTGTCTGCACAAAACCACACATTAATTTTTACAGCGGGCCGATCAATTTTTCGGCATGGCCCGACCGATCAGATACAGGATCACCGCCATCATCAGAAGGAAGCCGCCTAAGATGAATGCCGATGCCGCCGGCCCCGTCACCATCGAAAGCAGCAGGTGAACGCCCCACAGGATCAGGCTCAATCCGCCCAGCGCCAGAAGCACGGCCGCCAGGGCGATCACCAGCCACGCCAGCAATCTGGCCAACATGTCGCGATAAAGTTCCGTCAGTTGCCTGAACTGGCACGTGACGAGATCGTCTACAATCTGGCTGACGTCCTTGGCGATGATCACGAGATCCCGGATTCTACCCATGATTTCGCCTTCGCAGCAGAGCGGCCGTCAATGCGCCGATCCCGAACGAAACGGCGATCACCGTGAACGGCCTCTTCGTGGCCGCCTCGCGCGACGCCTTCAGGGCGATGCCGTATCCCTTGTGGACCGTTTCATTGAGGTGCGCGATCCTGTCCTGCGCCGTGCTTCCGAAATGCTCCATCGCGGCCTTAAGCCGGTCCCTGGTTTTGCTCAGTTCTTCCTGGCTCAAATGACCCACGTCTGACAGCGTCGAACTCAGATGGTCTCGGAACTTGCTCAGGTCATTCTGCAGCGTTTCAATGTCTTTCTCGAGCGTATTACCCATGTTTACCATACCCTTTTCGATTGAGTTGATTCTCTGAGGCTATTCATTCCATTACGTTTTTCAGTACTTTTGTTGCATGCCTTTGTCTCAACTCCTGACAAAGAATCCTAACTAAGGTCGGGAGATTCGATGCCTAATCTAACGTTACCTATTCTAATGGCGACAACCATGATCTCGATATGGTTTTCCAGCAAGACCTTCGCATTTGCTTTCCGAGTCACTACCAACATGGTTCACCTCCTTGAATGGATTGCATTTTCGTCATTACTTTGACCGCAGATGCTTCAGGTTTTCCTTTGTGCCTTGGATTCCCCATTGCAGGCATGATAGGCCAGAGGGCATCTTTCATCTATGGGGTGTAACCCTACCTTGGGTTGGCGATGGATTTTGCGCTGGACATGTGGAAGCAAAGGGTAGATAATAGCTGTCGCTGGGCTAATCACTGCGAGCAATCCACTTTTTGGTTGGCGAGACTACGACCGATACGGGCCCGGGCGGTGGTGCGTGGATTGGGAAACAGGACCATGAAAAGCAAATCTACACCGGCACGAGCGCAGAAAAGCACGACTCGTGCAATTCCGCAGAAAGCTTCATCCCGGCAGGCGAGCGACCCCTTCCCGATTGTGGGCATTGGTGCCTCTGCCGGCGGACTGGGGGCCCTGGAGCACTTCCTCAGGCACGTGCCTGAGGCCAGCGGGATGGCCTTTGTCATCGTCCAGCATCTGGACCCGACGCGCAAGGGTATTATGCCCGAGTTGCTCCAGAACGCCACCGGTATGAAAGTGATGCAGGTCAAGGATCGCACCAGGGTGCGGCCGGACTGTGTCTATGTCATCCCGCCAAACAAAGATATGTCCATCCTGGGCGGGGTCCTGCACCTTCTCACGCCGGGGGCGCCACGGGGATTGCGCCTGCCGATCGATTTCTTCCTTCACTCGCTGGCGCAAGACCAGCAGGAAAGGAGTGTCGGCGTCATTCTTTCAGGCATGGGATCCGACGGCACGGTGGGCCTGCGAACGATTAAGGAGAAGTCGGGAGTGGTGCTGGTGCAGGAACCCGCGACGGCCCAGTTCGACGGCATGCCTCGCAGCGCGATTGATGCAGGCCTGGCCGATATTGTGGCCCCGGTGGACGAGCTGCCTGGGAGGCTCATCGCTTATCTGCAGCGTACTCCGCTCATTACCGGAGCCGAAGGGGCACTGGAAGACAAGACCCAGGGTGCGTTGGCGAAGGCCGTCATCCTGTTGAGAGCACATACCGGGCACGACTTTTCCCTGTACAAGAGGAATACTCTGTACCGCCGGATTGAGCGCCGCATGCACCTCCACCAGATTGACAAGATTGCCACCTATGTCCGGTACCTGCAGAAGAACTCCCAGGAGTTGGACCTGCTTTTCAAGGAGTTATTAATCGGCGTGACGAGCTTCTTTCGCGATCCCGCCGCCTGGGATCATTTGCGCGAAAAGGCCATCCCTGAACTGATTGCCGTCCGGTCGCCTGGCCCGGCCCTGCGGGCATGGGTGCCTGGTTGCTCCACTGGCGAGGAGGCCTATTCCTTGGCCATCGTTTTCAAAGAGGCCATAGAGCAGATCGGGCCCAAAGGCAGCTTTGCCCTGCAGATCTTTGCCACCGACCTCGACCGGGATGCCATTGACCAGGCCCGCCAGGGCTTTTTTCACGACAAAATAGCCGCAGACCTGACACCGGAGCGATTGAGCCGATTCTTTTCCAGGGAGGAGCGTGGCTACCGGGTGCACAAAGAGATCCGCGATATGGTAATCTTTGCACCGCAGAACCTGATCATGGACCCGCCCTTTACAAAGCTGGACCTGTTGAGCTGCCGAAATCTGCTAATCTACCTGGCCCCGGAGATGCAGAAGAAACTCCTTCCGCTATTTCATTACAGCCTCAGGCCGGGCGGCATCCTGTTTCTCGGCAGCGCGGAGACAGTTGGCGGTTTTGCTGACCTGTTTGCGCCCGTCGTCGCCAAATCGAGGATCTTCCGGCGGAGCGAGTCCGCCCTGGGGCCGAAGCCGGTGGATTTTCCCTCATTGTTTGCCTTAGCCTCGCGAAGAGCGCCTGAGACGCGCCGAACGCCAAAACCGCGTCTCAGTGTCCAGTCCTTGGCGGATCAGTTGATCCTGCAGCAGTACTCCCCTCCGGCCGTGCTCGTCAACGAAGAGGGCGATATCCTCTACATCAGTGGCAGGACCGGCAAATACCTGGAGCCCGCGGCCGGCAAGGCCAACTGGAATATCATTGCAATGGCCCGGGATGGGCTGCGTTGTGAACTCGCCGGTGCCTTTCAGAAGGCGCGCCGGCAGAAAGGCGCCATGACGCTCCGGGGACTTAAGGTCGATACCAGCAGCTCAGAACAGTTTTTCGATCTGACCGTCCAGACACTCGAGGAACCAGAACCGTTGCGGGGGTTGGTCATGATCGTTTTTACAGATGTGGCTGCGCCCGTGGAAAGCAAAGAACATGACCGATTGCGGAAGGCTCCCCGCCGCAGCGCCGACCGGCTGGCGGAGCTGGAGCAGGAACTCCAGCACGCCCGCGAGGAACTGCAGACCACCCGCGAAGAGATGCAGACGTCACAGGAGGAACTCAGGGCCAGCAACGAAGAACTCCAGTCGGCGAATGAAGAACTCCAGTCGACCAATGAGGAACTCGCCACGTCCAAGGAAGAGATGCAATCCCTGAACGAGGAACTGCAGACTGTGAACACCGAGCTGCAGGCCAAGGTGGACGATCTTTCGGTGGCCAGCAGCG
>JAWLHD010000089.1:0-11109 GCA_041690555.1 Anaerohalosphaeraceae bacterium | reverse complement strand
GACATACTGTTGTCAGGCAACGACATCTCTTTGACCGCCCAGCCCTTAGGCGACCGCGGCAGCACGCTAACAGTGAAGAGCAATTACATCTCCCTGGATTCTCACACGAATGATCTTCGCTTGTACTTGAAACACCTGCCCGTCGGCGGCGGGTCCAGAACGCTGACAGTTAATTCCTCCGGAGAGGTAATCGCGATGGTTTCAAGCGAGCGATACAAAAGCGATGTGCAAAAACTGCATCCGAATACCAATGCGGTATTGAACCTGGAGCCGGTGCGGTTCAAATACACCGACAGCGGCAAGGAGGACGTGGGCTTGATTGCCGAGCGGGTGGACGAGCATGTCAAGGACCTTGTCATCTATGACAACGAGGGCCGACCCGATGCCGTCAAGTACGACCGCCTCAGCGTCTACATCCTGGAGATCGTCAAGGAACTCAAGGCCGAGAACAACCGCCTAAAGGTGCGTGTAGACGAACTCGAGGAGCGTCTCGGCGAGAAATGACTGAAACTCGCAATTCACAAATCATATTGCTGGCCGGACCGCGGCTCAACTGCTATGATAGCGTCCAAAATAAGACCTTTTTCGAGGGTCCTGATGCCATGATCATCGCAACGTTTAACGCCAATTCAATACGCACAAGACTCGACATCATTCTCCACTGGCTAAAGAACCAGAACCCCGACATATTGTGCGTCCAGGAAACAAAGGTGCAGGATCACGAATTCCCCATCGACGCCTTTATGGATGCCGGCTATCACGTCGTATTCCGCGGCCAGAAAAGCTACAACGGCGTCGCTACCATCAGCCGCCTGCCCATCACCGACAGCGCTGTCGCCGTGGACCAGATTGATGCCGAGGCCCGTTTCCTGCAGACCACCGTCGGCGGCATAACCGTCGTCAACACCTATGTGCCCCAGGGCGTTGACCGCGAAAGTGAGCGATTCCAGTACAAGCTCAGATGGCTCGCCGCCCTCGAAGAGTACTTCAAAAGCACCTGCACCCCTCAAACGCCGTTGGTCTGGCTGGGCGACCTAAACGCCGCCCTCGACGAGCGCGACGTGTACGACCCTGCCGGACTCTGGGGCCACGTCTGCTATTGCGCCGAAGTTCAGGACGCAATCAGGCGAATCCGCGAATGGGGATTTGAAGACGTATTTCGCCTGCACAACCAGGACGACAAACAATACACTTTCTGGGACTACAGAGCCATGAGCTTCCAAAGAAACAAAGGCTGGCGGCTTGACCACATCATGGCCACCCCGCCGCTCGCGCAGAAGTGCACCCGCTGCTGGATCGACACCGCCCCCAGAGCTCTCTCAAAGGCGTCGGACCACACCTTCCTCGTCGCCGAATTCAAACTCTGATCCCGCCCGACCAAAAAATCCGGCGCCGCCGAACAAACGCCTCACGGCTGATTGGGATCGACCGCCAATCCTTCCGGCAGATTGAACTCCGGCCCATCCGCATGCCCGCTGTCGGCTACCGACTCATCCGCCTTGTCTTCCAGCAGGTCGGCAAGCGGCTTTGTCAAGTCCCCCGCCTTCCACGACGCGATCTCGTATACCCAGCCCGCGTGCCGCTCCCGAAAGGCGTTCGCCGCATCGCGAGCCAGAAGCTTCGCCTCCTTGGCCTTTAATTCCTCCTCAGTCTCCGAGCCGTCACGTTTCACCGTAACAGCCGTCGTATCCGTAAACTCAGCGTCCACCTTCAAAAACACCTTGTCCTCGGCCTTGGCGATTTTGAACGTATAGACCGTGGAATCCTTGAGCCGCGCAACATAAGTCGTGTCGAAATTAAGCTCGCCAGCTTTCGCCGCCGACTGAACATCGGTGAACTGAAGACTCGAAAGCGCACCGAAAACCTGCCTGTAAGTGCTGCCCTTCCACTTCTTGCCCTCAGGTATGCCTGAGGACAGCACAACCTCCTCGCTGTCTCCGTCTCGGCGCAGCGTATACGTGCCGCCCGCGCTCGTTACCGTAACGCTCTCTATCTTCTCGCGCTCGGTGCTCGTCAGACGCTTGTCGATATAATCCATGCTCGACATCCGCGGCCACGGCGCGCCCTCAACAAGATAAACCTCGTCCGCCGCCAGCAGCCGCACATATACCCGCTGCGTGTCCGGATCCGTCTCGCTGATCACGATCCCGCCGAACCCCTCGATCGGTTTGCCTTCGACATCCAGAAACTTCACGATGTAACGCGCAGTGTCTTCGCTCACACCAAGATCCTTGTGGTTTTGCGCATTCCTCGTCACCAGTTCCAAGGTCTTGATGTCCAGTATCTCCGCCACCAGACCGTTAATCTCGTTCACCAGCGCCGGATAGTCCTCCTTGTTCGTAACGACGTAGCCGCCCCCCTTGCGCGCGATCTTCGTCTCCTCGTCCTTGCTCGCCAGAACCACAGTCGCTATCTTGCTCGTGTCCAGACCCTGTACGAGATTCACGTTACGCGCAGAGAACGACGGCGAAGGCCTGCCGATCTGCGACGTCACTACCGCAAGCACCGCCATTACCGCCGCAACTGCGCCCAAAACCATAAGTTTCCGATTGCTCATTCTATGACTCCCGTTATTTCCTCAAGCATCGCTGGCATGACTTATATAATGCCGCTTCATCATACTCCGCCGCACACTCAGCGCTATCGCAATCAGCAATATGATCGCCGGACCCGGAAGCGTACACAGGTTGCGAAGCGTCATCCCCAACTTCTCGATCCGACGCACTTTCTCCATCTTAACCCGGCGAAGCTGCGTCTGAAGCTCGCGAATCTTCGCCTCCACTTCCATCTTCTCGTTGAGAATCTGCGTCTCCACGATCTTGCCCTCTTCGCCTCGCGCCGACGACAAAATCTCATTGAGTTTCTGCTGGAAGCCGGCGATCTCCGCGTTGATCTTCGCCTCTTCTTCCGACGTTTCCTTCTCCGCCTGCCGCTCGATCTCGTCCACCACCGTAAACGGCCGCTTGAAATTGCCCCGCGACCGAATCGCTATCAGGTTGCTCGATCCGCTCAGGTCCTCAATCGCGTTGAGCATCAGCGCCGCATTGTCGTCAACCACCGTCATGCCGAAAAACGTGTCCCGGTACGCAACGATGTCGCTGATGAAATCCACGTCTGAAAAAACGATCACCGCGCAGTCCTCGGAAGCCTCCGTCAGACCGACAAGCGTCCTGGTCCTCTTCTCCTCGCCCTCATCGTCTGCTTCATCATCGTCGTCGCCGGACTCATCGATCTCAACGCCGTCCGGAAACGCCGATTTCAGCCTGCCGGTTACAAGGTAACCCATATTCACCGGAGCCGAGCCGTCAGTGAACTTCGCCATCAGCGCCGAGTAGTCCGGAAAAGCCAGCTCATACGGACTCGACACCCGCCACGAGTTGCCGCGGTTGGTCGTCATCAGCAGCGGCGTCAGACTCCCACGCTGCTCACCCTCGCCGACCGCCGTCTTTTTCAGAACCCCCGGAAACATCATGTTCACCTTGTTGAGGTCCGCCGTAATCGCCGTTTCAGAGTTGAAGCATTCGTGCACCTTCGACAGCGAAAGGATGCCGATTATCTTCTGAGGCCGCTCGTTCGGCCTGAAAGACCCCGTCACCGCAAGGCCCCGGTCGCCCGCAAAAGTGTTCGCCGGCATCTCCAGCCCCCACGCCCGCAGAAGAGCCTCCAGATTCGAATGCGTCTCCGGCATACGACCCATCTGCATCGCCATCTGGTCCGGCCGGTCGGCCACACAGTGCGGATCGATGCAGATAATCGCTCGACCGCCCTTCAGCACGTACTGATCAATGGCGAACTGAGTCTTCTCAGAAAGCCCCTTCGGATGAATCACGAGAAGCATATCAACGTTGCGAATCTCATCCACGTCCGTCTCGATCTGACTCACCTCGTAGCTCTGCTCAAGATGCCTCACCAGACCCCACTTCGGCTGCGGCTGACGACCCTGCGCCGCCATCATCTGAGCCATATATCCCGTATCGCCCATCACAGGCAGCGAACTGAGAATACCCACCCGCCGCTTCTGCCGCGTCATCGCCGTATCAATCAAATAACTGATGTCATACTCGATGAAGTTCTGCCGGTCCGGCGAGAAAAACTCGATTGTCTTTTCCACCCCGAACTGCGTCTGCAAGACCATGCCGAAGAAAAAGTTTTCCTCCTCGTTGATCGCAAAACGCTTCAGACCGTAACGTATGGCGTCCATCTCGTCATCCGAAAACGGCCGAGGATCGATTACCTCCAGTTGAACCTTGCCCTTCGCCGCCGACACATACTCGTCAAGAAGCGCCTTGACAAAAGTATAGTAATTATTGAAGAAGCGTATCTGGTCCGGACCCTTCATCGCAGCCGTCTTCGTATAGTACAGCTTGATCCGGATCGGCTGGTTCAACTGATCCAGTATCGCCTTCGTACCGTCCGAAAGCGTATACAGCCGCTGCTCGGTAATATCCGCACGCAGAGAACCGCCAACGTTCTGAGTGATGCTGATCGCAGAAACCCCGATGACCGCGATAAACAACACCGCGATGATTGCACGCATCAGTCTGCTCATTAGTTCGCCTTCCTTTCATTCAGTATAACACCGCATGCCGCGACCCATACCGCTATCAGAATCACGAAATACGCAATGTCCTTGAACTCGATTATACCCTTGAGCATCGAATCGAAATGTGTCTGAAAACTAAGACTCTCGATCACGCCCAGAAGACCCGCCGGTACGGTCGCCGACAGGTAATTCAAAGTCGTAGGCATGCCCGCATAAACCAGAACCGCACACGCAACTACCGCCAGGATAAAACTGATTACCTGGTTCTTCGAAAGAGCCGAGAAAAACGACCCGATCGCCAAAAAGCCCCCCGCCATCAGAAGGCTGCCCATATAGCCCGTTATGATCAGCCCAACGTCAGGATTGCCCAAATATGCAACCGTAGCAGGAATCGGAAACGTCAGCGCAAGAGCAATCGCCAGAAACGTCCACGCCGCAAGAAACTTGCCCAATACCGCCTGACCCACGGTGATCGGAAGCGTAAACAGAAGCTCAATCGAGCCCGTCTTGCGCTCCTCCGCCCACAGCCGCATAGCGGTCGACGGAACCATGAACACGAACAACAGCGGCAGGTTCTGGAAGAACGTCCGCATGTCCGCCTGACGAAATTCGAAAAACCCTTCCTTGAACGTCAGGTAGCCCCCGAAGAACAAGAATATCACAAGGAACACGTACGCCACCGGCGTCGCGAAGTAACCCTTCAACTCCCGTTTGTATACCGCCCAAAAGCCGTTCATAATCTTGGACTCCTGCACTGTGAGAATTCCTGCTTAGTCGTTATCAGGCAATTTTCTTTGTGGACGTGATCTTTCGGAACACCTCGTCTAAGGTGCAATGATGCTGATCCTTCAATACGCTTGGAGTGGAATCAACCAGTATCTGCCCGCGGGCAATGATCACCGCACGATTGCAGACGATCTCAACCTCCTCCAGGATGTGTGTCGAAACGATGATGCACTTGTCCTTGGCCATCTCGTTGATCAGCAGCCGAACCTCATGCTTCTGGTTCGGATCCAGCCCGTCGGTCGGCTCATCCAGGATCAGAACCTGCGGATCATGAATCAGAGCCTGCGCAAGCCCGACCCTGCGCTTGTAGCCCTTCGAAAGCGTATCTATCGTCTGGTGGTAAACCGAATCGATCGAACACATCGGCACGATCCGGTCCAGAGCCTTCTTGCGAGCCGCGCCTTTGATCTGCCGTGCGTCGCAAACAAAATCCAAAAATCCCCCAACCGTCATTTCCGGATAAGCGGGAGCGTTCTCTGCCAGGTAGCCGATACACCTGCGAACGCCCAGCGAATCAGTCAGAATATCGTGCCCGCAAACCTCCGCCGTACCGCTGTCAGGAGTCAAAAAGCACGCCAACATCTTCATCGCAGTGCTCTTGCCGGCGCCGTTCGGCCCCAAAAAACCCAGCACGTCTCCCTTGGCCGCTTCGAACGAAATGTCATCAACCGCCACGATCGGCCCGAATGTACGCCGCAAATGCCTAACACTGATCATAAGTCGTCTCCAATAAGACCCACGGACGCGATGCCGTCTCGACAGATCGGCTTGACGCGCATGTACGTCCAATTCTACTTATTAGTTCGAACGTTTTAAGTATTTTCCTTCGTTTGTCAACACCACCCCGGACCAAAAATTTCCAGTTAGACCGGATCGGCTTCCGCTGACCCGCAATGCAATGGAAGAAACTGACGTCAAATTACCGCTTTCCGCCAGCCGATGCCCGATGCGATGGATTACGCCTTCGCCGGGCTGATATCAATACTGGGGAACTAGGATTCGAACCTAGACTAAATGATCCAGAGTCATTTGTGCTGCCGTTACACTATTCCCCAGTGTTTTTCTATCCTCTGTTACTCGGCCCGGCCGACGATTTTCTTTACTTTCCTCCCCACGCCCCTTCGGAAAAACCCGGAATATACACCCCAGGCCCCCTTATGTCCAGACCCCTTCAAAAAAAACTCGTGGCATCGTGCCATGGGCATCCTGCCCGTGATTTGGACCGTCATCCTGCCCGTGATTAGTCCAAGGCACGCCTTGCCCCCGGCACGCCGAGAGCCGCCCCCCCGTTCTGCTGACATGAAGAAATTTCGCATAGTTCATGCCGTTTACCGAAACACCCTGCGTTCTTTGTCCGAATCTGCTCAAAAACAGCTATCGCAATACAGATATCTAACTTGCAGGATGCTCAAGTTTTTTTCTTGAGTACACGATAACCGCATATAATATACTGTACGGACAAACGCTCACAAACAAACGACAAACTCGGCAGGCTAAAGACGCGAATCCGGCTTGCCCTCCTGTCGATCATTCGCGCACCTCGGCGGCGAGCTTAACCGCCCCACAAGTGATACAACTTTGGCAGATCAAACGACAAGAAAGGCAAGACGACTACAATGATCAAGACACTCATTGTCGATGACGACCCCGCCTCCACCCTGCTGCTTAAACTACACATGGAGAAATATGGCCCCTGCCAGACAACCGACCAGGGCAATCTCGCAGTACACGCCTACCGCAGCGGGCTGGATTCCGACGACCCTTACGATCTCATCTGTCTCGACATAAACATGCCGCAAATCTCCGGACACGACATCCTCAAACAGATCAGACTTGCCGACTCCGAATACAGAGTCCCGCCGGACCGACGACCAAAAGTCATCATGGTCACTGCCATGGGCGACGTACACAACATAACCGCCGCATACAAAGCGGGATGCGACGGCTACATCATCAAACCGATCTCAAAAGAAAACCTCGAAAAAGAACTCAAAAAGATCGGACTGCTCGCCGTAATCGACTGAATTTCCCAGGCCGTCAACCAGCTCGACCTGTGCGGCGCGCTGCTTCGCCATCCCCAGTCGTCTGCCTGCCGCTTCAATGCTGATATAAGTAATTGACTTTTAGCCGATTGCATTGTACGCTGGCGGCACGACGGTGCTTCGGCGCCGCGGCACCGTGCAGTGTATTCTACTGGCCGCACAGAGAAGACATGAATAAGAAACCCGAAACAGATGCCCCCCTGCCGTTGGCGGCCGCCGTACGCCTTGCGGCCCACAAAATACTCAACCCGGATAGCCTGACCCGCTACGGCGGCATAAAAAACGACTCAACCGTCCTCGTCGTACTCGCCGCCGGAGCCGGAACACGCTTCGGACCCGACCCCAAGTGCATCCAGCCCGTACACGGCAAACCGCTTGCACGACATCTCATCGATGCATTCCGCACCTTCAGCCCATCGCCCGTCCTCGCCATCGTGGGCTACCGCGGCGACGACGTAGCCGCTGCAATCGGCTCCGACAACATCTGCGTCCGTTCGGACAACCCCACCGGAGGCACCGCATACGCCGCCCTCGAAG
This sequence comes from Anaerohalosphaeraceae bacterium, assembly GCA_041690555.1. Taxonomy (GTDB): domain Bacteria; phylum Planctomycetota; class Phycisphaerae; order Sedimentisphaerales; family Anaerohalosphaeraceae; genus JACZKQ01. The sequence continues at coordinate 3,201 of JAWLHD010000089.1, read as the reverse complement.
CCCTCAGCGTAAAAGCCCTCACCGAAAACAACCCCCTCCTCATAATCGCAATGGGCGACCGCATAATACCCGCCGCCATCTTCGAGCGGCTCTGCACAACACACCGCTCCGGCCCCACCGAAGCCGACCTGACATTTCTTACCGCCGTCTATGAACCCCCGCGCAACAACGGCAAAGGCCGAATCCTCCGCGACGCCGACAGCCGCGTGCTGCGTATCATCGAACAAAGCGACATCGATCTCCAACAGGATGTCCTCCGCAGACAAATGAGCAGCCTTACCGAAGGCAACTGCCCACTCTATGCTATCCGCGCCGCAACGCTCGCCGAACATCTCAAACCGCTCACCAACGCAAACGCCCAGAAGCAGTACTACCTGACCGACCTCGTCGAGTCCATCAGCCGCGCCGGCGGCGACATCCGCACCATAACAACAAACCCCCACGACACGGAATACCAACTGCTCTGCTCCGACGTTACCCGCCCCGCCGACCTCGCCGTCATAGAGTCCATTCTCACATCACAACCCGGCTTGCACGGAGTCGATCACGACGATGTCCGCGCCGCAGCCGAAGCCATAAAGACCGACCGACCCGCCGGCCAGATCGCCTCAATCGCTCGACAACTCGAAGAACTCCTCGCCGAAGTCCGCGACAACAGGCTCTGCTTTGATCCTGACCGCCCCGTCGCAATCGGCATTTCCGGCGGCCGACTCCGAATCGCATTCATGCACCCCGACATGGTCCGTTTCTTCGGCCCCGCATGGCAAATGCCCATCGGAGCAGGCGACGCCTACGGAACAGAACAAATCGTCATGCTCGCCCAGACAACCGACGACCGCCAAATACACCTCTTCCCAATGAACCCCGAATTCCGCAAAACAGGCAACTCCATCTCCGCCGACAACCCGGGCATGTACCCCGGACCCGAAGTCTGTGATCTCCACACATATGAGCAGTTCGGCACCGCAATGAGCGAAAACCTCCTGCGATCCCTCGGCTACTTCAGCGACGGCCAGCTTGAACAGCTCCGCCGCGACGGCAGCCCACTGCCCCCGTCCGCCCGCTGGATCAGCAGCAACATGCGCCATCCCTTCCCCCTCGTCGGCAACGCCATAGCCTCCATGCGAACCCTGCGCAAAGGCCAACTGGGATCAGAAGTTCGCCACAGCCTCGGACCCGACGCCTTCAAGGGCATGTCGATGGTCCTCACCGGAAACATCCCCCAGGGCGGATTCTCAAGCTCCTCCGCGGTAACCGTCGCCACTCTCAACGCCGTAAACGCTCTCTTCGCACTCGCCGTCCCCCCCGATGTGCTCGTCGACCTTGCCTGCCAGGCCGAATACGGAACCGGCGTCCGAGCAGGCTCACTCGACCAGGCCACCGAACAAAAAGGCAAAGCCCGGCAGGGCGCGCTAATCTCATCCAACCCAAAAGATGGCTATCGAATCCTCGGCACGTACAACGTCCCAACCGACCGCTTCCAAATCATCTTCCCATACAGCGTCGACCGAGACCGCGACGCATGGCGATGGTCCTGGGGAGCCTACGCACAATCCGCAGCCGATGGCCCTCTCACCACCGGAGAAATGCGAAAGATGACCGGCAAAGCCGCCGAGCTCGCCGCCCTCCTCACCCAACTGCCGCTCGACACCGACTTCTTTAAGCAGATCGAACCGGACCTGCTCTCAAAAGGCGCCCTCTCCCGCGATAGCCGCCGGTGGATTGCCTCCGTCCTGCTCAAGCTGCCCCTCCTCATACCGCTCGACGATCTCCGCTCCCTAATCAAAACGCATCGCGCCTGGTACGTCGACCAGCTCCGTCGGACCGCCCGCCTCGATGCCGCCTCCGCCGCCCGCAAAGCCAACATCGTTCTCGCCTCCCTCCTCAAAGGCTGGCGCCAACCCCTCCTCCGCCGAACCACCCCCGACCTCCGCATCATAACCGAACGAGGCGTGCCCCTACGCGCCATGACCGCCTACCTCTTCGCCGAAGTAGCCAAAAACTTCCACCTCATCCACCACACCGACCAGTGGATCGAATACGTCAGCCGCTCCCAGCTTGGCGACCGCTGCGTCGACATCCCGCTCGACGCCCTGCCCCCGCGCGATGCCATGCAAACACGTCTCGACTTTGAGCATGACCTTGCCGGCCCCGATCTCCTCGACTTATGGCTCCGGAACTGCCGCGCCACACCCTTCGACTACAACCGCGGCCTGGACGACGCTTCCCTCTCCGCCGCCGAACCTCCCGATTTCGCCGCCCTCCCAGGCTCAAACTTCTTCCGCGGCCTCGCCCTAATCGACCTCGCCGAAGCAATGCTCAAACGGGCCTTCGGCCCCGACGCCGTAGCTGTCCGAATCAACGCCGCCGGACAGGGCGACTACTGGCAGGTCCACGTCGACACCCAAAAAGCCGACCCCAGCCAGGTCAAGGAATTCATCCGAAATGCCTTCTACCGCCGCTTCTCAATCGCACCGGACCCCCAATTCGTGCAGCTCCATTCCGGAGGAGGCGCCCTCGGCGTCCGCCTCGAAACCTACGCCTCCCTGCCACGCCTGATAAACCGCCTCCGCACCTGATCCGCATTCTTCCCCAATTTCAGCCATCTTTTACAACATTTATAGGCCCAAATTACCCGCCCAACGCCCTGTCGACGCATTTCAGGCAATTTATGTTCAACACCAAACGTCTTTATAAACTATAATCGGGCCGCGGCGAACACCCTGGCCGTGTTATGGAGTCCAAAAGCTATGATTAAGCGTTTCTGTCTCCAAGCCCTCGTCCTGGCGGCGATCGCACAGACCATCTCTGCCCAGGTAGTCCGCCCCTTCGAAAGCCGACCCGTCAGCCCGCCCCAAAACGATATAGACAAGCTCGTCTTCGCCAGGCTCGAAGCACTCGACATACCCCCCGCCAACCTCTGCTCCGACGCAGTATTCCTACGCCGAGCCTCACTCGACATCACCGGAACCCTGCCCACCGCCGCCCAGGCAAAGGCCTTCCTCGCCGACGACAACCCGCAAAAACGAGCCGAAATCATCGACACACTCCTCCAGACTGAAGAATTCACAAACTACTGGACCATGAAATGGGCCGACATCCTCCGCGTAAAAGCCGAATTCCCCATCAACCTCTGGCCGAACGCCGTCCAGGCATACGACCGATGGATACGAACCAGTATCCGCGACAACACGCCTTACG
>JAWLHD010000088.1:0-11128 GCA_041690555.1 Anaerohalosphaeraceae bacterium | reverse complement strand
TCGGCGCCCAGGCAGAAAAGCTAACGAATACAGGAGCAGACAAAATGTCCATATTCGAACGCATCCAGCGCATCGCAAGGGCCAACATAAACTGGCTCCTTGACAAGGCCGAGCCCCCCGAACAGGAACTCGCATCGAAGATCAAGGAACTCGAACAGACCCTCCTCGAAGGACGCGAAAGCGCCGCCGTCTACGGCGCGACCTTCAGGCGCCTCGAAACAGAGATGCAACAGCTTCAGAAGCAGCAGGCCGATCTGACCGCCCGCGCCGAGGCCGCCCTCAAAACCGGCGACGAAACCGCCGCCAGAAAGGCCCTCGCCGAAAAAGTGAAGCTCGCCGAGCGCATCTCCCAGATGCAGCCCGGCCTCGAACGCGGCCGCCAGACCTACGCAATGCTCCGCGACAACATGATCAAACTCCAGGAGCAACTGAAGGCCGCGAAGTTGAAATTCGAGGACCTCAAGGCCCGCAAACGCACCGCCGACGCACAGAAGGCCTTTGATAAAAACCTTGGGCGCACCATTGCCCTCAGCCCCGACGGTCTCACATTCGACCGACTCGAAGACCAGGTCCTCCAGTCCGAAGCCCAGGTCCAGATCAACCAGGAACTCCGAGGTGATGCCCTCTCCGAACTCGAACTCGCGCAGAAGGCGCGAGACATGCAGGTCGAAGCGGAACTTGAAGAAATAAGAGAACGCCTCAACCAGGATAAAGCCGGATAAGGAGAACCTCCCGTGGAACTTCTGCAAATGTCTCTTATGCCCGCCAACATAGCCGCTACTGTCTTCCTTGCGATGATGGTCGCCTACTGGCTCATGGTCATCCTCGGGGCGCTGGACCTGGACTTCCTCGACTTCGACCTCGATACCGACGTGGACGCCGACGTGGATCTCGATCTCGGCGGCGCTCCCGTCGGCGTCTTCGACGGCATGCTCGCATTCTTCTACCTCGGAAAGATCCCTATAATGATCCTTCTGAGCATATTCGCAATGTGCCTCTGGGTCGTCTCCATAATCGCCAATGGCTACCTGAACCCTTCCGGCTCTCTTGCTCTGGGCCTGCCCATAGCCGCGGGTAATCTGGTCGTCTCGCCGTTAGTCTGCAAAGTCATCTGTACACCTTTAGCGAGATTATTCATGGCCCTAAAAAAAGATCCGAACGCTCCCGCAGACGTCATAGGACGAATCTGCAAAGTAAACACCACGCAGGTCTCAAAGAAAATGGGCCAGGCTGAAGTGCCGACAAGCGGCGCACCCATACTCCTCAACGTTGTTGCCGACGGCGATCACATCTTCAAGAAAGGGGATGAAGCCGTCGTCATAGGAAAAGATGAAACAAAAGGTGTGCATATAATTGCACCGGTAAATCTGGAGGACTAAAAATGTTGGCAGCGGTTCCCTTCGATGAAATGTTCTGGACTTGTGTACTAATCGGCGGAATAATCATCTTCGGCCTGCTCGTTATGGTCATCAAATGCTATCGCAAGGTGGCCCAGGGCCAGGCCCTCATCCGCAACGGCTTCGGAGGCACACAGGTAAGCTTCTCCGGCAAGATTGTCCTGCCCGTCCTCCATCGCGTCGAGTACATGGACATCTCCGTCAAACGCATCGAAATCGATCGCCACGGCGCCCAGGGCCTCATCTGCCGCGATAACCTCCGCGCCGACATCAAGGTCGCATTCTTCGTCCGAGTCAATAATACTGCCGAAGATGTCAAGAAAGTTGCCCAGGCCCTCGGCTGCGTGCGAGCAAGCGACGAACGCGCTCTCTACGAACTTTTCGACGCCAAATTCTCAGAGGCCCTCAAGACAATCGGTAAGCAGTTCGACTTCGCCGAGCTTTATGTCGAGCGAGTCAAGTTCAAGGAAGAGATACTCCAGATCATTGGGACCGATCTCAACGGCTACATCCTCGAAGATGCCGCCATCGACTATCTCGAACAGACCGACAAGAAACTTCTGAGTCCCGACAATATCCTCGATGCCGAAGGCATAAAGAAGATCACCGTCCTCACCGCTGCCCAATTCGAGCTGGCCAACGCCCGCGAACGCGAAAAAGACATGACCATCACAAAGCAGAACGTCGAGGCCCAGGAAGCGATCCTGGAGCTCAATCGGCAATTGGCCGAGGCCGATGCCAAGCAGAAGCGGGAAGTCGCATCCGTACAGGCGCGCGAAGAGGCCGAAACCAAACGCATCCAGGCCGAGCAGCGCGAAAAGGCTGAAAAGGCCCGTATCGCCGCCGACGAGGAAGTTGCCGTCGCCGAAGAGAATAAACAGAGACAGATCATCGTCGCCGCCAAGAACAAGGAACGTACAGAGGCCGTCGAAATTGAACGCGTCGAACGCGACCGCGGCCTGGAAGCTACTGAGCGCGAACGCCTCGTTACAGTCGCCCAGGTGGACAAGGACAAGATCGTTGAGACCCAGAAGAAGGAACTGCAAGCCGTCATACGCGAGCGGGTTACCGTCGAAAAGACCGTTGTCAAGGAAGAAGAGAATATCAAGGACACACGAGCCTTCGCCGGCGCCGACCGTCAGAAGAAGGTCGCCATCACCCAGGCTGAGGAACAGGCCGAGCAGGCCCTCGTCAAGGACATCAAGGCCGCCGAAGCATCCAAGAAGGCCGCCGAGTTCTACGCGGATCAGCAGATCATCGAGGCCCAGGCCAATCTCGATGCCGCGGGCCGAAACGCCGAAGCCAAGAAGACCATCGCTGCGGCCGAGGTCAAGGAACACGCCGTCGAAGGAACCGCCGAGGCTGAAGTCATGGAGGCAAAGGCCGTCGCCCTCGAAAAGCAGGGTACCGCCGAGGCAAAGGTCATGGAGCTCAAGTATCACGCCGAAGCCGACGGCATTCGCGACAAAGCCGAGGCCATGAAGATCTTCGACGAAGTCGGAAAGGAGCACGAAGAGTTCAAGATTCGCATCAACAAGGATAAGGAAGTCGAACTCGCCGGCATCAACATCCAGAAAGACATCGCCGCCGAACAGGCGAAGATCGTCGGCGAGGCCCTCAAGAGCGCGAGAATCGATATCGTCGGCGGCGACAACAACTTCTTCAACCGACTCGTTAACTCAATCACCACCGGCAAGGCCGTGGACCGCATGATCGACAACAGCGAAACGCTCTCCAGTCTTAAGAGCACACTCCTCGGCGGCGATGCCGAGCTTAATCGCCAGAACATCGCACGTTTCATCACGCAGTTCGGCGTGTCGTCCGAAGATGTCAAGAACCTCTCCGTCAGCGCACTCGTCGTCAAACTGATGGCCGACGCCGACGAAAGCAAAAAGGGCCTGCTCAGCCGCATCCTGCACGCTGCAAAGGAATTAGGCATCGCCGACTTGCCAGCGCAGAAACTCCTTGCTGAAAAATAATTCGGACCGGTAGCCGGGAGCCTCGCCGCCCGCCGGCAGCAGCGTCGATCATGACGTGCAGCCTCGCGCAGCCGCAGCGGCTTCCGGTCGCATGATGAAGAGAAGCCCGGAAATGGTGCAGAACAACCAAAACCAAAACAAACCCGCCGACGCCGCCGAAGCACAACTGCAGGGCGGCGCCTACGAAGTAATCCGCAAACGCCTCGATACCCACGGCGCCGTCCTGCGCGACCGCATGGCCGGACTCAACGCCGCCCGCAAGGACGTCTTCGGCGCCGTCGAATCCCGCCTTATTGCCGGCGAAAGGGTAACAACGCGGAACAATTGCGTCCCTCGTGACATGATCCCGGTCGGCGACTGTTTCATATTTGGCTATAACGTCTTTGTAGGCCTCCGCACTGAAACAACACTCGCCGACGTCTTCTCGATCTATCGTTTTCAGGACGGCCAGTTCGTCGAATGCCCTCTCGACCTGATTCAGGACGAACGCTTCATAGCCGACTTCAAGAACCTCTTCAAATACTACCGGCGCACCACCTTCGCGAAATTCGCCATCATCGGCCCGCACCTTTTCATGGCCTTTCGCATCAGCCAGGATCCCGCCGACGTCAGGACCTTCAAATGGCTTATCACCGGCGATGGCCTCACCTATCTCGATAATCGAAGCGATCACGAATTCGTCTTCCCCGCGCAGCACCAGTTCGAATGGAAACGCACCACTCAGGACATGCACCGAAGCGGACCCAACCCCCACATCTCAATCGAAGAACGCATCTTCGTTGAGACTGTCGGCGGCGACCTCACGATAAAAATAGAAGACAACACCGAGACCGGCCAAGGCATCTACGACGAACCTGTGGAAAACCCCGACCAGACCCTCAACGACGCCGAAATCTACTACGCTGCAGTCGGAAGCATCATCGTCCTCAAGATCCGCCCCTACCAGGAACAGGATTTTCGCTATATCCTCTACAGCGAAAAAACCCGCCGCGCCGTCCGAGTCGACTCCATAAAGGACGCCTGCGTACTCCTGCCGGAAGGCCACGGCCTGGTCTTCCCGCGCGGCTATTATCTCCAGACCGGCGAGATCAAGCAGTTCGAAACAAACATGGCCGACATGATCTTCGAGAAACGACTGGCTTCCCCCAACGGGGAGGACTTTCTCTATGTCTTCTATAATCGCCAGAACGGCGTCTATGTCCTCCTGCCCTACAACCTCATCGAGCAGAAGATAAGCACGCCTTTTCTCTGTAACGGTTTCTCCCTCTTCGAAGACGGCGCCCTGATATGCCTCCGCGCCGGCGCCCAGCCCCAGAAGCACCATTCCGTGCAAATCTGGAACACGCCTTTCTACGGACCGGACCACACCATTGAGGTCCACAAGGACGCCCCGCTTTACAAGATCGGCAACACCGCCATCGTCCGCTGCATGGCCGAATGCACCGAACTGCTCAACCTCCTCGCCAAAGACGAATCCTACGCCAACCTCTACGTCGACATCGCCCGCAAGGCCCAGGACGTCATCGACAGCTACTTCTGGCTCGCCGAACCTGACGCCTTCAATCTCGCCGAACCCTTGACGAATATCCACGGCGCAGCCGCCGCAGCAATCGAAGAATTCGAAAAAGTAGTCCGAACCCGCCGCAGCACACGCAAGGAAATCGACTCGGCCGCCCGCCAGGTCCGCCAGAGCATTGGCGCCATCGACTACGACGCTCTCGATGACATCGGCGACTATGTCGGCCACCTCGCCGCGCTTCGCACCATCCGCGGACACATCATCTCCCTCAAGGATCTCCGCTACGCCGACCTCGAAACCGTCGAAAAGCTCGAAGCCGAAGTCGCCGAGCATACCGACCGACTCAGCTCCCTTTGCATCGAATTCATCCTTAATCCTCAGGCGCTAGCGCCCTATTGTAGCCGCATCGACGAACAGGCCCGACAGGTCGACCAGGCCCACAAAGTCATTGACGCCAAAGAACTCGCCCGGCAAGTCGACGAAACCGCTGCTCAGCTCGAAATGCTCACCGAAATCGTCAGTAACCTCAAGATCGAAGACACCACCCAGACCGTCGCCGTCATCGACAACATATCGCTGGTCTACGCCCGACTCAACCAGGTCCGCAGCGCCCTCAAGAACCGCATCAATGACCTCGGCACGGTAGAAGGCCGGGCCGAATTCGCCGCCCAGATCAAGCTCATCGACCAGTCCGTAATCAACTACCTCGACGTCTGCGATACCCCTGAAAAATGCGACGAATACCTCACCAAGCTCACCGTTCAACTCGAAACGCTCGAAGGCCGCTTCGCCGACTTCCACGAGTTCATCACCCGCCTCACCGAAAAACGCGAAGAACTCTACAATGCATTCGAATCCCGCAAGGTCCAACTCGTCGCCCGCCGCAATCAGCGTGCCGCCGCCCTTGTCGCCGCCGCCCAGCGCGTACTCAAAGGCATCGAAAACCGTCTCCGCGCCTTCACCGAAATCAACGAGATCAACGGCTACTTCGCATTCGATCTCATGGTGCAGCGCGTCCGCGATACCGTCGACCAGCTTCTTGCACTTGGCGACTCCGTCAAAGCCGAAGACGTCAAGACCCGCCTGAAAACCCTCCAGCAGGACGCCGTCCGACAACTCAAGGACCGCCAGGCGTTGTTCGTCGACGGCAAAGACATCATCCGTCTCGGCCGACACCGCTTTAGTATCAACCGCCAGCCGCTTGAAGGCACAATCGTCCGACGCGACGACAAAATGTACTACCACCTCACGGGTACTGGCTTCTTCGAGGCCATCACCGATGAAACACTGCTCGCCGCCCGCGACACGTGGGACCTCGAACTCCCATCCGAAAGCCCCGACGTCTACCGCGCCGAGTATCTCGCATATATCTTGCTGCGAGACCCCGCAACCGACGCACAGCAGCTCGCTGACGCTGAATTCGAACAGGTCCTTGCGCACGTCCAGTCCTTCATGGGTCCGCGCTACGACGAAGGCTATGTAAAAGGCGTCCACGACCGCGACGCCGCCGCGATACTGCATGCCCTTGCAAAAATGCAGTCCGAGATCGGCCTGCTCCGATATCCCACAAAGGCCCGCGCACTGGCCGCCGCTTTCTGGATGCTCTCCGAAGATTCCGACGCCAAAACCCGCCTCGCCTCCCGCATCGCCGGCGTCGGACGCGTCCGCGAACTCTTCGACGACCCCTCCGTAGCCGACGAATACATCCGCCATGTCGCCGACATGCTGACCGCATTCGTCAATAAAAATTGCCTGTTCGACCCATTATGGATCGACCCTGCCGCCGAGTACCTCTTCCACGAACTAACCAACCCGGAGCCGCAGCCCTTCGTCATAAGCAGTACAGCCGCCAACATACGAAATGCCTTCCAGGACCATCTCAAGAAACGCCGCTTCATCCAGCGTTTCGCCCAGGCCGACAAGACCCTCCTCGGCGATCCTCTTGGTCGTTATCGCCTCATGACCGACTGGGTTTGCGCCTTCCTCCGCACGCATGATGCCAACCGCCTGGAATACGCCGAAGAAGTTGCCGTACTCATGCTCGACGACCAGCCCCAGTCCCGCCCCATGATCGACAAGCCCATCGAACTCCGCCTCACCGGCCTCCTCGGTGCCCACCTGCGAATCACACAATCTGCCTGCGACATCAACTACTGCGACTTCATGACCCGACTTGCCCGCCACACGCGGCATGTCCTCCCCCGATTCCTTGAATACCGCCGCATCAAGCAGACAATCGTCGAACAATATGCCGAACGCCTCCGACTTGAAGAATTCAAACCACGTGTACTTTCCACCTTCGTCCGCAACAAGTTAATCGATAAGGTCTTCCTGCCGCTCATAGGCGATAACCTCGCCAAACAGATTGGCGCCGCCGACGAAACCAAACGCACCGACACACAGGGCCTCCTGCTCCTCATCAGCCCGCCAGGCTACGGCAAGACTACCTTAATGGAATACATCGCCAATCGCCTCGGCCTCACCTTCATGAAGATTAACGGCCCATCCCTCGGCAACCACGTAACGGCTCTTGACCCGGCAACCGCCCCCAACGCCGCCGCCCGCGAAGAACTCAACAAACTGAATCTCGCATTCGAAATGGGCGACAACGTAATGATCTACGTCGACGACATCCAGCACACCAACCCCGAATTCCTGCAGAAGTTCATCTCCCTTTGTGATGCACAGCGCCGAGTCGAAGGTGTATTTGCGGGCCGCTCCCGCACTTACGACCTCCGCGGCAAGCGGGTCTGTGTCGTCATGGCAGGCAATCCATACACCGAAAGCGGCGAGAAATTCAAGATCCCCGACATGCTCGCCAACCGCGCCGACACCTACAACATCGGCGACATTGTCGGCGACAACCGCGACGAGTTTGTCTCAAGCTACGTCGAAAACTGCCTCACCTCCAACCCAATCCTCCAGACCCTCGCCAATCGCAGCCAGAACGACGTATACACAGTCATGAAGATCGCTCAAATTGGCCGAACCGAAGACGTGGAATTCGAGGCAAACTACTCCGCCGACGAACTCGACGAATATGTGGCAACCATGAAAAAGCTCTTTGTTGTTCGAGAGGTACTCCTAAAAGTCAACCAGCAGTATATCGCCTCCGCCGGCCAGGCCGATGCCTACCGCACCGAACCGCCTTTCCTCCTCCAGGGCTCATACCGCAACATGAACCGAATAGCCGCTCGAGTCCTGCCCGTCATGAACGACCACGAACTCTGGACCCTCATCATTTCAAGCTACGAACAGGATGCCCAGACCCTCACAACCGGCGCCGAATCCAACATGCTCAAGTTCCGCCAGCTCATCGACCGCCTCACACCCGAACAGGCCAAACGTTGGCAAGACATCAAGAAAACATTCGCCCGCAACCTCCTCCTCGGCCCGGACTCCGACGACAAGGTTGGCAGGATCATCGCCCAGTTGAATACCTTCAGCGCAGGTCTCGACGGCATCAAGGACGTACTCGCCGATGGCATCGCCGCTGCCGAACTCAGACAGCAAGCCAAACCGCAGACCGCCGATCAGCCCGACCCCGTCCAGATCCTTGCTCGCCAGGTGCTCGACCGGCTCGCAGATGTCATCGCCGCCCTAAAAGAAAGCCGCCAGGCCCAACAGGACCACGAGCAAACCGCCAACGCACGCCGACGCGAAGAAAACAACCAGATGCTCGTCGGCATCCTTGAAGAACAGTTCCGAACGATGGAAACATGGCTCATCCCCGTCCACCACAGCGACACCGATCGGAAGGCCTATCTCAAACACCTCGTCAAGCGTTTTCAGGCTATGGTCGACGGCTATACGAAACTAATTAACGCCCTCCGCAATAAATACGAGCCACTGCCTCCCGAACCGTCAACCCCGAATGAACCGAACATCGGCCCGTCCGGAAACGTATCGGACCAGACAAATTGAAACTACCGGAGTAACGGCCACCGGCCGCGCAGGCACCATGGCAAGGATCGCACAACTCAAGCGTATAACAAAAGCCCGAATCGACGCCTTCCTGCAAACCGTCGAGAAGCCCGAGCACATACTTCCGCAACTCGAAAAAGAAATGGCAAAGAGAGTCAATGAGGCCGCCAGGGCGGAAGCCAAAGCCCTCGCCGCAACCCGCGGAGCCCAGCGGCGCATCGACGAGGCCGCCGGTCGTGCGATCCGACTCGAAAAAGGCGCCAAGAACGCCCTCGGCATCGGCGACGTGCAAACCGCAAGGCGAGCGGTCGCCGCCCTGATCGACGCAGAGAAAAACACTGAACAGCTCCGGCAATCGCTTGAGACAGCCCATAACGCATACCTCAGCGCCGCCCAGGTCCGCATGCAGCTCCAGCAGAACCTCGAGGATCTCAAGACCCGCAGGAAAGAACTCGTCGCCCGAAGTCGACGCGTTGAACTCAAAAAAGCCGTAACTGCAAAATCCGAAGACTTCGCCGCAACCGAAGACATCCTCGATGCCGTAGCAAAAATGGAAACCAAACTCGACGGCACTGAAGCCGAAATTGAAGCCCGAAATCACCTCCACGCCATCGACCTCACCATAGACGACCAGAAGCTCGAACGCAAACTCCATGACGCCGAGGTAACCGCACGACTCGCCGAACTGAAATCCAAATTCGCCCCGCCCTCAAACCCGCAGTAGAGGACCCTCCCATGAAAACAATCACACAAGACACAGACCGACCCGCAAGAGCAGCCCGCCCATGGTCAACCCTCCTGTTCATCCTGGCAATCTCTCCCGCCATCCTTGCAGAAGGCCTCATCCCCTCCCCCGAACCCGGTTGGCCCCAATGGAGAGGCCCGCGCCGCGACGGAATATCCACTGAGACAAATCTTCTCCAGACATGGCCCCCCGAAGGACCTCCTCTCCTTTGGAAGATCGAAAATCTCGGCCGCGGCTGGTCGTCTCCTGTCATTGTCAACAACCGCCTCTACATCACCGGCGACGTTGACAACCGGCTTGTCATCTTCGCCTTTGACACAAACGGAAAGCCCCTCTGGCAAACCGAAAACGGACAAGCATGGAAGAATCCGTACCCCGGCGCACGCGCAAGCTGCACCTTCTCTGAAGCCAAACTCTACAACCTCAATGCCCACGGCCGTGTAGCCTGCCTCGACGCCGAAACCGGCCAAGAACTATGGTCCCTCAACATCCTGGAACGCTTCAACGCCAAAAACATCACTTGGGCCCTCAGCGAATGCCTGCTCATCGACGGCCCTCGCCTCATCGTAACCCCCGGAGGCCCAAAAGCCCTCATGGCAGCACTCGATAAGAACACTGGCGCCGTCATCTGGACCACTCCTCCCCTGCCCGATGAAAAAACCTCCCATTGCTCACCCATCCTTTTCGAATACGCCGGCAAGAGAATCATCTCGAACTGCACCGCCTCTTATGCCTTCGGCGTAGAAGCCCTGACCGGCCGACTGCTCTGGACTGTCCCCCTCAAAAACCGCTATGGAACCAATATCTCCATCCCCCTTTATGACAACGGCGCCGTCTATTATGTCACGCCTTACGCCGAACTCGGCCGACGCTATAATCTCACCCCGACTGCGGACGCCTTCATCCCCGAACACCTCTGGACCTGCCCGCTCGACACCGTAACCGGCTGCTCCGTGCTCATTGACAACGTCCTTTACGCCGCCGGCTACAACAAACCAAAGTGGTGGTTCGCAGTCGACTGGCGAACCGGCGAAACACTCGCCGAACTCAAGGACTTCACCACCGGCGCTGCCCTCTATGCCGATAACCGCCTCCACGTCCTCGACGAAACCGGCCAGGTCGGCCTCATCGAGCCGGCAAAGAACGCCATGTATGTCAAAGGGCGCTTCTCCCTCACTGAAAAAAAAGTCCGAGATGCATGGACCCACCCCGTCATCCTGGACGGACGCCTCTACCTCCGCTACCACGACACCCTTTTCTGCTACGACATTCGACGTGACAAGTGTGCGACATTTTTTGATGGCGCGATGTAAGCGACTTTGTTATATTGACTTATCGCAATGTTGCGTATTGGAGACAAGTCATGCAAGACGCGCGAGCTATTTTAGCCTTGCGCCATCTTTTATTGTGTGGCATACTTCCTGAAAAACGAAAGGAGTGCCATGCACGTCAAGGAACTAAACGCCGGGGACCTGCAGGAGTTAAAAGCAAGAGCCCGGAGTGAAACGCCCGCCCAATACTCTACATCCACTCGCCAATCCCTGCAAGAAAAACTCACTCCCCC
>JAWLHD010000087.1:5449-11137 GCA_041690555.1 Anaerohalosphaeraceae bacterium | reverse complement strand
CGTTCCAAGGCTTCACAGGAACAGCAGAAGCAAGCCTGCGTTACGTTAAGCAAGCTCGCGTATTTCCTCAAGATTATGAATCAGGACTTGGGGAACGGGTTCAAGAATACGCCTATTGGCGTCATCTGGGCTACCGCGCATACATGGTGCATGATGGACGTAACCCCGCAACTGCAAGTGACACGAGATCAGGCCTGGGATCTGATTGACCCCGCAATCCCGGACACTCTGGAAGATCTGGGAGATAACACATTTGAAGCGAAGTGGGCGAGCCCCGTGCCGATGATGGATCTGGAGATCCTCAAGCACACCGCTGGCATTGACATTGTCGGTGATGCTTTTGAGCCGGACGAAATGCCCCATGGGCTGGGGATTCGTTTCCGTGTCGTGCCCGACATCTCGCTACCACTAAACGCGAGCCAGCAATTACTCCGTATAGTAGGGCAGTAAATCGAACTAAGGTTTTCCTCTATCGCAAGTGGTAGTGACGAGCGGTGAACTCATGAAGGACAACGCGGCGCTCATCCAGACTCTGCTGGGCTTTGATCAAGCACAGTATCTTCAAGCGCGTGAAGCGCTCGTAGCGCTCGGGCCTTCGATTGTCCCTGAATTACTTCGAGCCGCCGAAACCGTCACCGACGATCGAGAGCTTTGGCGCATTCTGGTGACGCTTGGCCAGATCGGCAGCCCCGAAGCAACGCCGCTGATGATAGAATGCCTGAACTCCTCAACGAGCGCTATCCGAGCCCTCGCCGCGCAGTTCCTCGCGTCAACACGGGATATCCAGGCCGTCGACTCCTTAATTGAACTGTTGGCCAAGCCTGAGGATACAAACTCGCTGTCGTGGATCGCGGACGCGCTTGGAACGATTGGCGATGAGCGCGCCTATGGCCCGCTCATCACGTTTTTGCACCGGGCTAAATCGAATGTCGACCGCTGCGCTGCCATTCGAGCGCTAACGCTCATGCATCGACCTGAGGCAATCCAGCATGTTCGATATTATGCTGACGATCCGGATCGTCACGTTCGCGATCGTGTCCAAGAGGCGATGAGCCGACTCGGCCCGATACCAGCCTGACAGCTCGCCGCTCAGACCGGAATATCGAGCAGCGACTGTACCCAGTGATACGCTGTGCCGGTGCGCATTTGACTAAATCGATTGCCTCGATCGACGATCCAACACGGGATCTGGCAGTTGTCCGCAAAAGCACCATCAGCCCACGGATCATCGCCGACAAGAACCGTATTGTCGGAGGAAATGCCACGGTCCAGGGCGCAAATAGCGTCCCACAGACCGCGATGCGGCTTGCGCTCGGCACATCCAAGCTGTTTTGGCGTGAAGACTTGCGTAATGTAAGGCTCGATGGCCAGTAAGCGAACGCTAGCGACCGACGTTGGGTTGTTTGAAACGACATAGATGCATTTGCTCGCGGCACGCAGTCGGTCCAAAAACGGCACGACGTCTTCAAAAAGCTGCGGGCGGTAATTCGACATCACGTCAGCCAAGAGCACTGCAACCAGTTCCCGTGGCCATCCCATTGTTTGAAAGAACTCAGCCACAAGCTCGAGCGGATCGTCTTCCCGGCTTGCCCGCTTCTGAGCCACCAGGGTCGCCGCCCCGAAACGCTCCGCATCATACGCCAACCCATAGGTCTGGATGAGCCGCGGAATCGCAAACTCCAGACTCCAGGTAATGCTGCCAGACGCCAAGGTTTCGTCAAAGTCGAGAAACCAATGATGGTGCTCAGGCAATCTTGTTACCTCTCAGACACGATTCACCGGGCGCAGCAAGCCGGCAATTGAAGTGGGATCAGCCGCTAATTCAAGCGCCCGCGCGTATTCGGCCTCAAGTTGCTCGGCTGTTACCTGGCCTTCATAGTCGAGGCCACTGGAACTCAACCGCGTGCCAAAGGCAAGGTCCTCAAGGACGTGCGCCAGCGATTCGCGGGTCATCATGAGTGTCGGGTAGGGCGTAAAAAACAGGCGCATAGGGCTACCACAGGAGAGAGCAATCGGCAGCATCGCCCGCAGTTTCAGATCGCCGTTGCGGTTGTTTGCAATGTAGAAGTGGGGCTGAGGCAGTTCCGTTCCATAGAGCGCAGAAGCATAGAACCGGTAGAGTCTACTCTGCAGGTCTTCAAGGCTCTGAGCCGACCTTAGCTGCGCATTGAGTTGCTCTTGCTCAACGCTAGCCAAAACACCTGGTGTCTGCCAGATCGAATACAAGGGAATCGGCGCGATTTCCCAGATGAGCTTCCGGTGACCTTCTTGATAGTCCCATTGCGCCTGAAACTGCTGACACGCACTGGCGAGTTCAAATGATGCTTCGCGCTCCGGAAAGTGCAGGAGAGTATCAATGCCGGCGAAATACGGATCGATCTCATTTGCCTTGTAGAATTCACGCCACGCCTGGCCGACTAGGTCAAGGGCCATTCTCGCGACAACTTGTGCGTATTCCTGACCTCGCGCTTTGTCGAAAAGCTGGTAGGACAGAAGCGGCATGATAATGTTTTGGCCGCCCAACTCGAAGTAGGTTGTCAAGAACGCCTGCATTCGCGCTTCGACGTCACGGCCATAATCACGCATGTCATGGATTCGTCCGGGAGCGGCACTTTCTTTATGCTCAAGCGCGTAGTTGATCCGCGAACCGCCGACCACCACGATCCCGGTTAGCCCTTCGGGATAACGATTTCGAATGCGCGAGGCAAACTCGCGAGCGTCACTCACTTATGGCCTCGAGCCGCGGTGATCAACATAAGCTCGTCAATCAGGCGCATGGCATCAATTGGCTTCGAGATGTAGCCATCGAATCCTTCCTGCAGCAGCCGCTCCCGGTCTCCCTGCATCGAATAAGCCGTCAGAGCAACGGCAATGAGTTCGTCACCGCCCTCTAGCGACCGGATTTTCCTGAGAAGATCGACCCCTGACATGCCGGGCATCTGGATATCGATAAGTGCCATCGTCGGTCGATGCTGCTCGATCAGCGTAAGCCCTTCCTGACCCGACAACGCGGTCCAGGTGGTCACATCATTGAATTCCAGAACCACTTTGACAACCTCGATGTTATCCGGCTCGTCGTCGACAATCACGACCTTCCAGTTTGAGATGTCTGTCATAACGCCTCCTGTCCTCGAGCGCTCCTCATTCGAGAACTTTGTTCAATTCGCCAAGAAAGCTGTCCGGAATAAAGGGCTTTTGAATGTATCCATCGAAACCGCGCTCAAGCACTGCCTGCTCCGTATCTTTGGTGTAGTATGCCGTTGTAGCGAGGATGCGACACTGAGTTCGATCAATGAGTGGCGAAATCTCGCCCAGTAATTTGTAGCCGTCGGTTTCCGGCAAAAAAAGGTCGATGACAATAATGTCTGGTTTTCTCTCGCGCAAGTATTCCAGCGCCGACTGTGTATCAGGCGCGATGGCGAACGGAATACGAAAATGTTCAGCAAGCAACACGAAGATTGCACGCGCATGCGGATCATCATCGACAAGCAAAACCGACGGCAGTTTCTCTACCTGACCTGATGTCATACGATTCGCTATCCTTCGTTAGGGTCGGTAACCGGATCTGCGATGTCAGGCAACGTCACTCTTGGCAGAGTGACAGTGAAAGTCGAGCCTTGTTCAAGTTCAGACGTCACCGCAATTGTGCCCCCCATCATTTCGGCCAGCCTTTTACTGATTGCCAATCCAAGTCCCGTTCCCTTCACCTGTCGCCGCTCCGAGTCATCAATCTGCTTAAACGGCTCGAAAATAAGTGCGCGCGCCTCATCCGGGATGCCAATCCCTGTGTCTCGGACTGAAAACTGCCACTGTGTCGGTCCAGCATCGCGAGCAGACACCACGACGCTGCCCTCTGCCGTGAATTTGACTGCATTGCTGACCAAATTGACCAAAATCTGCTGGATCTTGCTGGTATCACCAAGCACGATTTCTGGCAGAGTCTGGTGGAAGTCGATTTCCAGATCAATGTGTCGTTCCAGCGCGAGGCTGCGCAGCCCATCGACGGTTTCGGTGATGACTTTACGCGGCGAAATGGGCGCTTGATAGACTTCAATTGAACCCGACTCGATTTTCGACAGGTCAAGAATGTCGTTAATCAACGCTAGTAAGCGGCGGCCATTGTAGCGAATACGCCGCAGCATCTCTGTTTGCTTCTCGGTGAATGACCCGACCATCCCGCCAAGCATGACTTCGTCATACCCAATGACAGCATTCAAAGGGGTGCGCAGTTCGTGGCTCATATTGGCAAGAAACTGTGTTTTGGCCCGATCCGCATTTTCAGCGCGCTGCCGCGCTTCTTCCGCCTCTTGCTTCGCCAGCTCAACTTGACCAATCGACTCGGTCAAGAACTCCAGTCGCCGGTCGAACTCAATTCGAAGCTGTCGGAGTAACGATCCTTCGATTAGAAGGGCGGGCACGGCAAAAGACGCCCATTCAAGGGCACTGATATTTGCCACCTCAAAGTCGCTGACGGGAATCGCGAAGCCTGCCAGAAGGTAGGAAATAATGGACAGGCTAGTCACCAGGAGAATCGCCGTTCGCGGAAGCACAAGCGTGGCGACTAACGGCACAAACATAATGGTCGGGATACCATTGGCCATCCCAACCGCTAATCCGTCCTGACGCGCTATCAAAATGAGGCTGGCAGCGCCAAACATGAACGTTAGAACCAAGAGCCATCCTGAGGACAGAACATGCCCGCGCGTCACCAGAATCGCGGCTATGAGCAGGATGACGATACCGCCAACATGGACGCTGAAGTAGGAGACAAGCGCGATCTGACTTCTGAAGACGAGAACATTGAGGGCCAGGCTAATCAGCGCCAGCACAA
This sequence comes from Anaerohalosphaeraceae bacterium, assembly GCA_041690555.1. Classification (GTDB taxonomy): domain Bacteria; phylum Planctomycetota; class Phycisphaerae; order Sedimentisphaerales; family Anaerohalosphaeraceae; genus JACZKQ01. The sequence goes on along the minus strand of JAWLHD010000087.1, from coordinate 6,306 downwards.
TCACAATGCCGAGCGTACTTCGAATGACACGTTCCCGAAACGCGAGATCACGACCACCAGCTCTTGGGTGCAGCCAGGTGTTGACCACCTGCGCTAGCCGTGTATGCGGAATGCTCATCTCCATGCCCTTCAATCACTCCAACTTAGATAGTCGAAGATCGCGCCAAGTTTCACCGCTTTGACCGGAAAATAGGGCGTGTAGAGGCTCTTCGCGATCCACAGAGGCGGATCAGAGGTGTCATCGAGGTGCTGCAGCAGAAATGAGGCGGCGGCATCGATGCGCGTCGGAGGAACGCGCTCGACATGACGATCCCAGTAGAGGAGCGCATACAGACAGTAGGCTGTTTCCTCGGCTGTCGATTTCCCAAGGTAGCTCCAGCCGCCATCGTCATTTTGAGTACGAAGAATCCAGCGGAAGCGCGAGTGCGCAAGCTCGTCGGCGATTCCCCGGAGGGGCGGAAGCGCCAGACTGGTCACATAATACGGTGAGGAATGCCACTTGTCCCACCAGAACGAGCCGTTATCGTCTAGTCGCGTCAGTGCCGAGACCGTCTTGCGTATCCGTGCATGGTTTTCGGCACGGTCTTCGTCCTTCCGCAGCGCGGCCAAAAGTCGGATGTGCGCACTTAACGACGGATTCGTCTCGCCGACATAACACGAGAAATGCTCGTCCAGCTCGTAATGGTCAAAAACGCTGGGCTGAACAGGATAACCGCCCCAGTGAAGCGCGAGAAAACACGCTGCCGTATCGTCGATATCGGGAAGCTTTGACTTGGATGAATGACCGACGCCGTGTTCCGGCGACCAATTGACCCATAGGAAGTCAAGCAAATGTCTGATCGGTGGATGATCCGGCT
>JAWLHD010000087.1:0-5439 GCA_041690555.1 Anaerohalosphaeraceae bacterium | reverse complement strand
AACCAGTTCAGTGCCCATGAAACTTCAAACAGGTCAATCGGCGAGGCAAAGGGAACAGCCCCTGTGCCTTCACGTTCGATCCCGCCGCGCACATAAGCCAGTGCCTCTGCATGCGAGGCGACCATCAGATAGGCTGCTGTTGCCGAATAGGAGAGGCTGACCGAGTGATTACGTTCAAGAACCTGATCACCAGGACTCGCCGCGAACCGCAGCGCTTCAAACGAGAAGGCGAGCGGCGACGATGACCAATTACGCACCGGCTGCTGGAGTAACGAATCGACTTTCTTCTTATAGGCGAACGCATGGCGGATCGGCGCGCGCGGCACATCCAAACCAAGCGACTTTGCTTCCGCCGCTAGTGCCGCTGCGAGAATTGGAAACCCAACCGTGTCGCTATCGTCCCGGCCTAAACGCCCTATCAGTTTCCAGAGCGCGTTTTCTCCACGCTCGACCCGCCGCTTATCCCGTGGATGATCACCGACTTCACGCAGCGCAATTATGGCAGCCAGAGTGGAGATGAACCGGTCGTGATAATGCCTGCGTTCGCCGCCCCAGCTTCCATCCGCATGCTGATGACGTCGAAGCCAATTGACCGAACTTTTGAACGCATCGTCGGCATAATAGCCGGCGAGCCGCGCCCCCCAGGCTGTATCGTAGGCCGTGCCTGAGGCCTGACCATCGCCAAGTTGCGATACTAAATCCCAGATATCGCTTTCAACCCGAGATCGAAGCTCAGCCCCGACTTCCGCTAGAGTCACAATTTCTCCAACCTGAGAGCCGCACACAAGAGCTTATCTTACACGCAAATTTCCAGGCACGTAATGTTTGTGGTTGGGCTATTTCCGTTGTGAAAGGCACACGCACCGCAGAGGCTATGACTCTGAACCGCGTTCCTCAGCATCCTTGAGAGGAAGTGTGACCGTAAAGGTTGACCCTTGGCCCAAGGAAGATACGACAGAAATGTGCCCTTTGTGCGCATCGACCGCACGCTTAATGATCGGCAGTCCAACGCCTGTCCCAGGAATCGTGCCCACATTCGAAGCGCGGAAGAAAAGATCGAAAAGCTGTGCCTGGTCCGCTTCCGGGATACCGATACCTTGATCCTGAACACGGATTTCGAACTCGACGTCCCGACAAACTAACCCGATACCGATGCGGCTACCGAGTGGCGAGTACTTGACCGCATTCGAGACCAGATTTGTGATAATTTGTCGTATCAGCCTCGGGTCGACAACAGCCAATGGGCAACGTTCGCTCACGTCAAAAATCAGTTCGTAGCGATCATAGACATTGGTCAGTTCAGTGACAATTTCGCCTGCAAGCTTCCTTAAGTCAGTCGTCACCGGGGAAAACTGCAGATTACCGTCATCGGCACGAGCAATCGTGACGTAATCTTCTAAAATACCGATCATATGCGAGACCTGACTCTGGATTTGGTTGAGTTGCTCTAGACGACGCTCTGGTGAATAGCGGTCGCCATAGTGCTTCAACAAATCCGTTCCACTCTGTATCACAGTGAGTGGCGTCCGAAATTCGTGCGAGATAAGGGTCACGAAGCGCGACTTAAGCTCACCGAGTTTGCGTTCTTTTTCCAGCGCGTGACTAAGTTCCTGCGTTCGGTGTGCAATCCGCCACTCCAGGTCGACTGCATGGCGGCGGGCTTCGGCATACAACTGCGCGTTGCGAACCGCGATGGCTGCGTAATTTGCAAAGGCGCTCAAGTCCTCAATATTTGCCTGTGTAAACTGATCCACATTCCGGCTGTCCAGGTTGACCGATCCAACCACCTCGCCGTTGACTACGATCGGCAACCCAAGACAAGACTGAACCCAAGGATCATCCGGAAGAGCAACCCAATCGACAATCGCTGCGGTATTTCGAATCATCTGTGGCTTTCCGGTCATATACATTTCACTAAAACCGCCCAAAGACGGCTTTACGCGTTGCTCGCGGAAAAAGCGGTCTAGCTCAGGCGCATATCCACGCCAAGCAACATAACGGATCATGTCGTTCTCGATAAATGCGATATTGGCAGCATCATGCGGAACGACCCGGCCGACAGTTTCAAGGATGCGACCGAGAACTGTCGGCAGATCTAGTCTCTCACTGAGCAGCAGCGATACCTCTGCAAGGGCATGGGCCAGGTCATGTGCCTCGCGCTCCGCCTGCTGTGAACGCTTAAAAAGTGTGATATCGCGGTTAATGCCGACCGCGCCAATCGTCGCACCAGTGGCATCTGTCAGTCTGTCGGTCGAATTGGCCACGTCAATCGGCAAGCCATCCTTGTGAAATTGAATGGCTTCATAAGCGACTGTTCCTCGACTAAGAAATTCTTGCATGATGTCTTCACGACTACGGTCGACAAACTCTGTCAGCAAAAAATCACGCAATGGACGCCCGAGCACCTCCGCAGCCGACCAGCCATAAATTCGTTCAGCGCTCCGATTCCAGCTTGTTACACGCCACTCATTGTCGAGCGCGATAACGGCATCGGAAACGTGCTCTAGCAGGTTCGCTTTATAGATAAGCTCTGCTTCATAACGCTTGCGATCGCCAATGTCGACATACTTTGTCAGCAGGCATGTCTCGTGGTTGAAATCGACTGCGTCTGCCCAAACCAGAACATGACGAACATCGCCGTTACCAGCTTGGATTTGCATTTCGAGATTTCGCACCGGCGTTCCGGGCTGAAGGTTGGCAAGAATGGGTTCAACCGGCAGGAAATCGGATAAACGCTTACCACGATGGTCAGCGTGTAGCTCAATGCCGAATAGCTGGCGAAAGGCTGGATTTATCTCGATTAATTGGTGATCGGGAAATTTCGAAACGCTCGCTGCTTCCGGACCGGCGTTGAACAAACGCGCAAATCCTTTTTCAGCATTCTCGGAATCACGCTGCATAGAGCGCGCTTCCATATCCTGGCACAGGCATAAGGGCCTCACTTAAGGCACTTGCGAAGATAAGAACATGCAGGGTAGGCATATTCGGGATTTTTACCGATTCTGTCTCTTAGGTAGGCATACTTGCCGTGAATTATACCTATTCTACAACTTTAGTTTGTTGGCATACGGCATTGACAGAAGCTCATTTCGACCCATGACGGTTCTGAAGCTTGTCGACGGCAATCAGCTTATTTCAGTACATGTAGAGATGCAGTACCAGACCAGGCGACATGTATCAACGTGGTACAATGCGCGGCCGCATCAAGCAATCCCGAGGCCAAGATGGACGTTGAACCCGCCGTTGAACGCACGCAGCAAAATCTTAATGCGTTGATCGCTGCGCTGCCGAATGTACTGATTGCCATTGTTGTTTTTGCCGTCTTTTTCTTTGTGGCAGGCATGCTCAAGCGCGGCGTCCAGGCAGCCGTTATTCGAGCCCGTCGGTCGACTTCGGCTGCGCTCGTTATTGGCCGCATCGCACAGTGGGCTGTCCTACTCGTAGGGTTATTGGCCGCGTTAAGTGTCGTGCTGCCGTCGTTCCAGCCAGCGCAGATTATTGAGCTGCTCGGTATCAGCAGCGTGGCCATCGGTTTCGCTTTTCGCGACATTTTGCAAAATTTTCTCGCTGGAATCCTGCTGCTGTTGACGGAGCCGTTCCGGATTGGCGATCAGATTATCGTCGGCGACTACGAGGGGACGGTAGATGATATCCACACTCGCGCAACCTACATTCGTACCTACGATGGCCGACGCGTTGTCATTCCCAACGGCGTACTTTTCAACGAATCAGTCATCGTCAACACCGCCTTCGAGAACCGGCGCACCGACTGCGACATTGGCATCGGCTATGGCGATGACATCGATCTCGCACGGCAACTGATTCTCGACGTCCTGCAGAGCTTGCCTGACGTTCAAAAAGAGCCAAAGCCAGACGTGCTGCTTGTCAGACTGGATGATTTCGCTATGACGCTACGCGCCCGTTGGTGGACCGCGCCTTCCCGGCTCGACACGCTGATCGTGCAGGACCGCGTACTGCAGGCGATCAAAGTTCGCCTCAACGAAAACGGGATCGATTTGCCGTTTCCCACGACCCAGGTGCTGTTCCATGATCAGACGGAAGCAACGGATGGTGATCGCTCACGACAGCGCGAAGGCTGGCCTGCGGGGAAGGTTAACGTGCCTGAACCAGCGACCCTGAGCCGAACATTCGCGGCCACAATCGGGAAGTATGGCAAGAACAGGGATACTGGTCAGGGTGACCGGTAGGTGTGTCGACCCGCGTTCGAGGCCGCAAAACAAAACAGAGGTACTCGAGTGAGTACCCCTGTTGTCGAGAACGGTTCTTATGGAGATACACCGTTCCGTTCGTGTTTACTGCCAGTATGGCCGAAACCCGTACTGCTCATGTGTCCGGCTGGCCCATTCCCGGTCAGCGAAGTCCGGCCAGTTGTTCTTGTCGAACCCTTCCGCCCGTTCCAGCTTCTCCTTGGGCACATTCAGGATAAACCGATGGTTGTCAGTATCGAGCTGTAGCGCTTCCCACGGAATGGCAAACAACTTATCGCCCATACCGAGGATGCCGCCGAAGGAGAGAACTGCGTAGGCAATCCGGCCACTCGCCACATCAAACATGATCTCTTCGATGTGACCCAGGTTCTCACCGCCCGTATTGACGACTGCATCACCCTTCAGCGTACCGGCAGACAGAACTTCCGATCGCGTTTGTGTCTGGTTGTAGGTGTTCATAAGATGTGCCTCCTGATCTAGTGTTCTGATCGGTGTTGCACTTCTACAATAGCAATGACAGATGAATCTCATCTCACCTGAGCGTTAGAATGATCTTAACATTGTACGCATTGGTCACGTGCATGACCCGTTTAAGGCGGGGGCGAGCCCAATTTCATCATGCATAAGGCACATCAGCCGATCGTGTGCTTCTTAAGTCAACCGTTCGCGAGCGACGTCTCGGTCTCCGTCTGACTACGGACGCGGATGCTCATTCGTACACAAGCCACATTTGACTGCACGCAAAAGGCCCGAAAAGCAGAAGAGCCCGGTCGGAGGTTCCGAGCTCTACATCGGTGCAGCAGTGGATTAAAATCGACGCTAACACATTGTTGGGTGATGACCCAACCCCTAGCGCCTACTGGCACGCCTCGATCGATAGACCCAACTCTGCACTTACAAATTGCCCGAGCGCCGTCATCGTGTCGTCCGGGATAACCCCTTGCTCGTACAGAGTGCGTGCCAAATTGCGCAGACCGAGTCTCGGTGTCGCCTGACTACTGGAGTGCAGGCCCATCTCGCCGGTATGCGCGAAGACCTTGGTTGCCTGACCCCAACAGGCTGCTCCATTATCTGGCTTTGCCTGAACCAGGCCCGACCCGATTACCAGAACGAGTGTCAGAACCACCAGGTAACTCACTAACCGTCTCATCGATCAGCCTCCTCACCTATCCGCGTCCTGAGCCTCCGAAACACCTGACACGACAAACGA
>JAWLHD010000086.1:0-11170 GCA_041690555.1 Anaerohalosphaeraceae bacterium | reverse complement strand
AACGGGATTGTGCCCTCAGGCGGGCCGGCAAACCTGCTGCACAAAAACATGCCGGTGCTGCGGTTCGACCATGACATCAACGAAGGAAACCCGGCCCAGGCTGCGGCCCATGTTGTCCGCCGCGTTGCCGAAAGACGTCGCGAAGACCATCCTCCATTTCACTGGTTCCGCAATATCCTGAAGACGCCGACGTGGTATGTCAACGTCTATGAGCAGGTGAAAAAGGCCAACTCTAATATCGAACTACTTGATGCCCCAACATTCTTCGAGCTCTACCGCATCCACCTTCAGGAGGGTCTCTGAAGCATATGCAACATCATTCCGGCAAGCCTATTGACAGTGCCGGCGCCTTGGTTGCGTGATCACTTTTTCAGCCCATCCAGAGTCTCTACAACCATGCCCAGGTGAGTGTATGCCGGACCGCCGGCCATCATGACTGCGACGCTGACCGCCTCCATGACCTGTTCGGGCGTAGCACCTGCCTCAAGGCATTTCTTGACGTGCAGCCGGATGCATGGCTCGCACTGAATCGCGGTGGCTATGCCGATCGCGATCAATTCCTTCTCCAACACCGTAATTGTGCCTGCTGCCATTACCTTGCCGAACAACCCCGCAAAACCGTTGATAGCATTTGGCGCCAGTTCCCTCACCCTCGGAACAAGAGCGTCATATTCCTCGAACCATTTCTTCACGTCTGTGCTCATTGTCTGATCCTTTCAACCCTTACCTATGGCGTCAGCAACTCTCAGAGCAAAGAATACAGTGCGATGCTCCAGTGTGCAAGCCGCGATTTCCTTCATGCAACTGCTTACCGCAGATTCGCTATTCTTCCGTTTTGTTCTGATAGGGTCCGATGGTTTGGAGCAGGAATTGTTCGTATTTGCGATATCGCGAAAGCGTCTTGACATCGCCGCCGAGCCCGTGGCCGCCGGTGGGATCGAGAAAGAGCTCGACCTGGGTTTCCTTGCCCGCTTTCAGGAGCTCTCGGTAAACGCGGACGGTGTCCTGATAGAGTACGTTGTCGTCCTCCATGCCGTGAACCAGCAGCAGATGGCCCTTGAGGTTCTTGGCCAGCGGAAGCAGCGAGAATTCCTTTAGCGTTGCGGCGCCTGGTTCACTTTTGCCGATGGCGTGGCGCGTATACCACGAATTGTAGTTCTCCCACTCGGTCGGGCCCGCGCCGGCGATACCGACCTTGAAAACGTCGGGTTCGGTGTACATGCACATCTGCGTCTGGAAACCGCCGAAGATCCAGCCGTGAATCGCCACTTTTTCGGTATCCACCCCATGGCGATCGACGAGGAACTTCACGCCGTCGACAAGGTCCTCGACCTGGGGGCGGCCTACCTGGCCGAAATTGGCTTTCTCGAAAACGCCGGCGTATCCGCTGTTGCCGCGAGTATCAATGGTGCAGGCGATCCAGCCGTGCTTCTTGGCCATATAATACGGGAAAGCATAGTTGTACGGCGCGAAACTGCCCTGCACTACCATCTTGCGAGTGCCTAACGGCCCGCCGTAGAAATAGATCAGCACCGGCCGCTTGTCGTACTTGGTCCAGTCATCCGGCTTGAACATCATTCCATACAGCCGCTGCCCGTGTCGATTGGTGTAGTCGAAGAACTCCGGCTTCGGCTCGGCGAATGTGTGGGCCTTCTCGGGGTGAGAGTCAGTCAAAATCTTGTGCATGCCGGCATCGCTGTTTATGAAGACAAGTTCCTTCAATTGTTCATAACTGACCAGGTTCGTCAGCACCTTCGTGCCGTCTTCACTAACGGCGGTTTCGCTGTGGGTTCCCTTCTGCTGTGTCAGGCGGACCATTCGACCGTTACGCGTAGAGACACGGTAGACGTCTGTTTGAGAGGGATGCTCTCTTGTAGCGTGTACGAAGATCCACCTGCGGTCTCTGGAGATCGAAATAGGATAAACCTCGAAAGAGCCGCGTGTCAGCGGCCTGACGCTTTCATACACGGGATCAATCACGTGCAGATGCCTAAAGCCCGTCTGCTCGCTCAGATATGCGATACGTCGACTGTCGCCGAGATAATACAAGGCCATCATTCGGGGCGTATTTGGCCCGCCGTAATGGAGGAATCGAAAAACCTCCTTTGCTTCTTTGGCCGCTTTGCGGTCGTTGTCTTTGTCAGGTCCTGTGTTTCCCGCATCCGTATCCTTTCTGTCGCCATCGGCCTTCTTGTCGGCACTGTGGTCCCTGTCCTTGTCGTCTGTATCTTCTTCGACGATACGTACTTCGTAAATGGTGACGATCGCCGGGTCCTGCTCGAACATGAAGAACGCTACGCGTTTGGAATCCGGAGACCATACCGGGGTGCCGACGGTATCATTCGGCATGTGTGTCTGACACTTGAAGACTTCTGTCAGGATGTCGCGCTCGTCGCCGGCTTCACTGAGCGTGTATATGTACACTCGCCTTTCGCGCACGGGCAGGGGATCGTCGGAAACGTGTCGCTGGACCTCTCTTGCCTTCATGAGGCGGTCCTTGTAGGTTGCGATCTCGACCTTGCTGGTGGTTGCCGGCTTGATCTCTTTGCTTGTGACAAACGCTATATGTCGTCCATCCTCGCTGAGGCTGTAACGCTCGAAGGTGTCGCCGTTTGGAAACTTCGGATCGATCTGGTGCAGCACATCGCGGCCGAACTTCAACAAGTACAGCCCCCGCTGACGCCTGAATATACACCCGCTTCCATCCGGAAGCCATTGTACAAGATCAACGCTGTCCTGCGTGGCGGTAAGCCGCACGATTGTGCGATCCGCAACAATAAACCTGAACAGGTCACCCTCCGACTCAAATATGATCTCATCCTTGTTCGGTGACCACTTGAAACCGGTGATGCCGTTGTATTTCGGCGCCTTCTCGTCGTCTGCATCTTTGTCGCCGACCCAGTCGCCTCGATCCCGGAGCGTCTGTTCGTCCGACTCGCCATCCTTCGTATTCTCCTGCTCATCGTCCCTGGTGCACTTGTCTTGCTCTTTTGCGTTTTCCCCTTTATGTATTTCGCAGGACTGACCTTCCGCATTATCTTCGCTTTCCTTGCCTTGCTCTGCGTCTTTGTTCTCTTCTGTCTCCGTTTCCTTTCTCTTTTCTTCTGGTTTGGGCTTATCCTTTTTAGCTTTCTCAATGCGGTCCGCCACCACCTTGCGGGTGTTCTTCTGAAACTTTGCCATCACTGACGGCCACGTTATGCGGTCGGCGACGCCTTTCTCGACGTCATAGATGAAGAGGTCGTTGCCATGTCTGCGTTCTTTGTATGGCCGATAGAGGTATGCGGCGTATTTGCCCTCATGGGAGAATGCCATGGCTGAGGCAGAGGGTCCGAAAATACTTTTTTCAGGCAGGAGATCCTCCAGTTTTACTTGATCAGTCTGGGTGACAGTATCTTCTTTCAGGGCGGACCACGCCACACAGCAGTTTACCGCTAACGTCATTGCCGAAAGCAAAAAAAACTTCTTCATCAGCACCCTCCGACTATTAACCAACCTTCCACGAACTTCTTGGGCGGCAGGACCGCGCACCGTTTCTTGCAGAATACCTGAATAGGTCCGGAAACGCAAGTGTCAGCAGGATGGTGGATTAAATATAGAGGGATTTATATCGCGGATACGATGCCGCCAGACTATCCTATTCGGGCCGTTTCCGCTTGCCGAGGAGGACGAGATCCTTAAGTGCTTGTTCGTTCCGCGCGGCCATCCATCTGTCCTCGAACCCGGTTCTCTGCGCGATCTGGGCAATAGCGGACAGGGCCCGCAGATGCATGTTCCTCAAATTCATGGTTCCAATGAGTACGAAGACTGTCGTTACATGGGGAGCCTTGTCCGAAAACCGGATGCCGTTACGACAGCGGGCAATTGCAATTTCAAAAATGCCTTCGCCTTCGATTACAACGTGTGGAATGGCGAGATCTTCGCTCAGAACAGTGCTCCCGGCTCGTTCGCGTGCAATCAGCAGGTCCTTCAATCTCCGGGCGTCTGTGTGGACTTTGGGCGCAAGTTGTTCGGCTATTTTGTCGAAAAACGGTTCCACATCAATTGGTCCAGCCACGTCCAGCGCGACCGCTTTTTCCACGAGGCGGTCGAAGCGATCCTGAACGATCTCGTCTCGTTCGCGGATTATCTCCTTGAGTTCGTGCTCCAAGCTGCCGGTGACCAGCTCACGGGCGGTGACTTTTTCAATAAGGTGCAGTAGGGCGGACTCCTTCTCAACTCTGCGCCTGCCGTACAGCCAATAAACGCCAAACCCGGCCGCAATTAGCACCCCCGTTACGGCGAAAGCCCCTTCGCCCATTTGAACCAGTACAAATGCAAACCCGACAATCGTGGCGACTTGCAGCCAGGGGTAAAGAGGCGCCCGGAAGTTGGGACGATAGTTCTGCACTCCGCTCTCGCGGAGTACAATCACGGAGACGCTGGCCAGAATGTAGCCCAGCACGAACACTGTAGACGCAGCCTTTACGAGCATCTCGAGATCGAAGAACACGGAAATCAAAATGACGGCTCCTGTGACGAGTATCGCAAGATAAGGCGTTTCCCGTTTGCTGATCCTGCCCAATGGGGCAGGGAGCAATTCGTCGCTGCTGGCTGCAAGCAGATAACGGCTGGCGGTCATGATGCCGGCATTGGCGGTGGTCACGAAGGCCAGTGCCGCGGCAATGCTGACGACGACATATCCTGTGCGGCCCCAGAAAGCTTGGGCGGCGTCCGAAATGGGCGTGAGGGAATTGTCCAGATCGGTGGCGCCGAGAACGCCGCTTGCCACCAATACAGTAAGCGCATATAGAGCCATCGTGACGGTCGCCGCCAGGATCATGCCCCTTGGAATTGTGCGTCCTGGATGCTTGATTTCGCCTGCAACGCTGGCGACTTGTATCAGGCCGCCATAAGAGACGAATACAAACCCGGCTGTGGAAATTACTGAACGGACACCGTGAGGAGCTGGCGGCGAGAGGTTTGCTGACGAAATATGCCCCATGCCTTTGGCTATGAAAGAAAGCATCAACCCAAAAAGCGCCGCCACCAGGATTACCTGAAGACCTGCAGCCTCGCGTGTACCCCGAAGATTAACCAGTACGGCGCCCACGCAGGCCGCCGCGGCAAGGATGTGCCAGTTGACCGGTATGAATTCAGCTGCCAGTACCGCCAGTCCGATGAGCGCAAAGGAACTTTTGAGCGCAAGGCTAAACCAGCTCAACAGCCCTGCCAGTGTGCCTGCGGCGGGTCCAAGGCCACGTGAGATATAGAAGTAGTCCCCTCCGATCATAGGCATGGCAGTTGTCAATTCCACGATACTCAACAGACCCAAGGTAGCCAGCAAGCCTGCCAGAAGATACGAAAATACCACGGCCGGCCCAGCCTTGGCGTGCGCCATTCCCGGCAGAACGAATATACCGGAGCTTATCATCGCTGCACATGCGATGCTGAACACGTGGATTAACCCCAGTTGCCGCTTATGCGCCATGTCATCTCCACAATCCGGCCTATTTTTGTGCCTCCGAGCCCCGTCAACAAATCTGTTGATTTATCGTCTTATAAAGGCATTCTCTTCAATTTCACCTGCTCTGCTCCCAGCGAATTCAAATTGACAGAAGCAACGCAAATCCATACGCTGGCACGGGAATTCAGTTTGTGACAAGGAGAACGTCATGATCATTGTTACCGGTGGAGCGGGTTTCATAGGCTCGGCGATTGTCGCCGCACTCAATGCGCGGGGCATTGAGGAAATCCTGGTTGTGGACATCCTCGGCAAAGGCGACAAATGGAAAAACCTGCGGCGCTTGCGCTACGCCGAGTACATGGAAGCCGAGCACTTCTGGGATGTGCTGGAAGCGGAGCATCTCGATTGGCCTATCGAGGCGGTTTTTCACATGGCGGCATGTTCCGACACGACCGAAACAGACAGCAGCTATCTGGCTACGAACAATTATGACTTTTCCAAGGAGCTTGCTGAGTGGGCGATTGATGTAGACGCTCGTTTCATTTATGCATCTAGCGCAGCGACATATGGGGACGGCTCACATGGCTTCTCCGACGACGACGATTTGATTGATAATCTGGTGCCTCTGAATATGTATGGCTATTCAAAGCAGATGTTTGACCAGTGGGTGCTGCGCAACGGGTTGCTAAGGCGTATTGCAGGCCTCAAGTATTTCAATGTTTTCGGACCTAACGAATACCATAAGGGGGATATGCGAAGCTTCGTGCTCAAGGCGTTTGAGCAGATTTCTGCCGGTGAGCAGGTTCGACTGTTCAAATCGTACCGACCGGACTATGGCGACGGCGAGCAACTCCGCGATTTCGTCTACATAAAAGATGCGGTTGACATGACGCTATTCTTTTTCGACAATCCTGAACTTGCTGGTCTGTACAACATCGGTACAGGAAAAGCCAGGTCTTGGAAGGATCTGGCCAATGCTGTCTTTGCAGCTATGGACAGGGAGCCCAAGATAGAATACGTGGATATGCCCGAAGCACTGAAAGACAAATACCAGTACTTTACGCAGGCGGACATGGCTAAGTTGAAAAGTACAGGCTACAGAAAGCCCGCGACTGCGCTGGAGACTGCCGTTGCCGATTACGTCCGTAATTATCTCCAGAAAAACGAATACCTGGCGGGTTAAGCCCGCAATCTCAGCGCGAGTCACTCACCTTCCCGGAACATATCATGCATGTAGCCGATGTACGGGCACGCACAAGCCGTGCCCGTACAGTACGGTCAATATTCTTCATTCCGGTATTTCATCGAGGCAGGATGGATAGCGTCCGCACTCCAGCCATACGCTTGCTATTATGGCGAGATCTTTCAGGTCGACAGTGCAATCGCCGTTAAGGTCGAATTGCGGTGGTGCAATGCAAACGTGTTCGGTACCAGGCGCCAGCAAATAAAGATCTGCGACTTCCTGCGCCGTCAGTGGGTAATCATAAAGCCTAAGATCATCCATCGAACCTGCATAAGGCAGGTCGTGGAACCAGTTTGATCTTCCAATATAGTTGCTTCCTCGCGGGACAACATTGGGCCTCCGTGTTGTGCCTACGCCGACACGTTCGCCATTCTTATAAAGCACTACATTACCGTAACGATCTACAGTGGCCGTGAGCATCTGCCATACGTTCAGTTCCAGCACGGCGGGGCTCCAAACCCCACCGCCAGCGCCACCGTCGTAAATCTCAAGCACGAATGAGTCAGTTGTGTCTCCTCGGGCAAACAAAATGTTGTCAGATGGCGATCCGTTGGCGAAATCCACAAACCGAGCCCATGCGCCGTTCGTCTTCGGTTTCGCCCAGACACTAAGTGTCAGACCCCATGAAAAGTCCGCGAAGCCGGGCGGTAATTCTACGTAATCGTTGATTCCGTCAAAACGCATCGCCCCACCGATTACGCCGGGCTCATACACCGGTTCGCCGTGTGCGGTACCCCCGTAGCCGTTCACGATGTCGTTGGGGTCGTCATCCAGGGGCCAGTGCGCGATGAGGTGTCCTTCGACCAGCCTTGCCATTCGCGTTGGCACGGCGTTGCCGTTATCCACAACGCAGAAGTAGTAACCCTCGTCAGCGGAGCTGACATCCAACAACATAAGCCTGTCTGTAAGAGCGCCCTTGTGATTGGGACCGTCTGTGATCATCACTTCTCCACCTGGAACCCCATCAGCATCATAAAACCACTGATATGTCATCGGTGCGCCCGATGGTTCCGTTGCGCTGACCGAAAACACCGCCTTGCGCCCGGTGCCCGCGGTTACGTCGGCGGGTTGGACATTGATGATAGGCAGAGAAAGCTCGGTCTTGAAGATCGCCGTGTAACCCGTAATAATTTCTCCGTCATCACGAATTTCATCGACGCGCCAGAAGTAGACCGTGTCCTTTGCAATCGCCGGTAAAAACGAAGTGGTTTCAAAGGGCAAGGGCTCGGTGCCGCTGGCAAGAAGCCCGTTCGGATCCGTTCCTATATAGACCAGGTGGCCGACTGCATTAGGATCCGCCACCGGTATCCATACAAGTTCCAGGCCGCTGACCGTAACCCCCTCCGCATCTTGTGGCGGCCAGACCGGCTTGGCCCGGCCGGTGCCGTCCCCGGTGAAGACGCGTATCTCTTGGGCGCCCACAAATCCAGTTCCGTCGGAGCCTGCTACTCCGCCGCCATCGCCGATAATTCGAATGCCGTAAATCGTGCCAGGATAATCTATTTCGAATACAAATGTCGTACCAAAGGCCGGAACCCCTGGTTCTGTCGGCACTGCGGCTGATACATAAAGTGGATAGTTGTTGTGGGATGGAACGCTGGTCCAGATACCGTCGGCGCCATTATTGGTGCCGGTTATTATTGGGTAATTGGCAAACGCCGGATCGGTAGTGACCTGCACCCGGATCGGTACGTCCAGTGTATTGTACCATCCTCCATCACCAAAAGTCTGCATGTCCCACTCGAATCGGTGTACTCCTTCCATGCCCTCCGGGAACTGCAAACCAATGCCGTCATAAGGCCAAGAGGGGTTCGCATCGCCCGTCCAGGTCGTGTTGAATGTCCCATTATTGCCGTCTGTTATGCCGTTTGCGTTGATAGTGCTGCCCGTACCAGGTCCCTGACGCGGAAAATACCCCGTGTCACTGAGATTGGGCGACACAGTCATGAAAGGGTTACCCATGCTGGTCACATTCTCAGCATAGATATGGGTCGGGCCGAGCAAAAATATCCACATTAACATTAGCAACAAAGAATTGACCACACACCTCATCTTTTCGCCTCCACATTAAGATAAATGATCATTAGACCTGCAACCTCTCCTGCGCAACAAATAATATCGGACGGAAAGGGAGTTGTGAAGAGGCTTCCCGTAAAAATCTCTGATGAGAAAACGATTTTCGGTGGGGACATTTTACCGCAAAGGCACCCCTACCCTTTGCTGCTAAAAGGAAAAAGTAATCTGTTCTTGCTTGCTACCGGTCGTTGAACGCTTGGGCAATTGTTGCCAAGGCAGGATTATCGGGGATTCTGCCCTTTGCCAGCCGGACGTAATCAGCGGCGCGTGTAGTTTGCCCCTGTAGCTGGTATACCCACGCAAGGAGCATGGCGATCTCGCCGCTGGCGCTTTGCTGCTGCCAGTCGGCGCCTTCGATGAGCCTGTTGTCAATCACATCTCTGCTGGGCAGCATTGTTTCAAGTTCTATCTTTTCATTCAGGCAAGACGGCTCAAGCACAATCGCCCGCTCCAGGAAAAGTGCCGCGCTGACGAACTCACCTGCGCCGAAATGCGCGATGGCGCGGCGCAGATTCAGTTGCGGGTTGTTGCTGTCCCAGATTAGAGCGAGCACATAAGCGTCAATGGCTTTGTAGTACTTGCCTTGCTTGAGCAAGTCATCACCGGCAGTACGGAATTCACTTACCTTTGCTGAGGCCAGTGACTCGAATGTGGCGTGTTCGCCGAGCATGTTGCGGACCATTCTTTGCTGGGCGGCGTCCAGCGGCGGTAACTCAAGTCTGCCCGTATCGCTCGGTTGGGTAGCTTGCGTGCCTTCTGTGGCGGGATTTGTGTCGGTCATCGGTTGCGCTTCGTACTGCGGCTCCGGTCCTTCAGGTTTCTCGCTTGCTGGCCACGAATCGACCCGGTCCGATTCCTTGGTGAGCGTTCTCGTGATTCTCGCCTGATCCAAGGCAGCGAGATCTCTTTCGAGCAGTGCTCTTAACTCCTCAAATTCTGTACTTGGCGGTGAACCCGGCTCCAGCGGCGCCGGCAGCTCCCCCAAACTCGACGAATCCAGCGGCGCATCCAGCAATCCTCTTTCAACTCTCTTCTCCACTTGTTGGCTGGGAACGGGCCGCAACGCAGATTCGGGGGGCGCGGTTCCGGGCGATTGTATGGTAAGAGTATTCTGCAGGAGCGAGTCCGTCGGCAAGTGGGTCGCATCGATAAGTAAGTCGATTCCGCTGAGTCGCTCAAGTTCGGCCGCACTCATCGACAGCATGCTCTTGGGCCGGTAGATGCCTGACTCGACCAGAGGCACCGAAATTGTCCTGGGATGCCCGACTTGCCACGGGGCTGCACCAGGGGCTGTCGGCCCCAAAGCACCGCGGTGCAATGAACCCACCGTCGTGCGGGGCTCATAGAACGGTTGCACTCTTGCAGGATTGCGGTCGGAAAACAATGGATCGGCTGAACGCCGAATAAACGAATCGACCGGCGAAGGTGCAGCAATGTCCGAACCGACGCCCAAGGAAGTTACTGAACCGTAAGGCACAGGACCTCGGAAATGCCTCCCTCCCGGCACATTTCCCGTGATAACAAGATTCTGATCGTAAAGCGAGGCTTCCTGTCTGCTTGGAACGAGGGTGTTCTGGTAGGCGCTTGGGGGTGTCAGAGGCGATAGCCCTGCTCCGCTTACAGGCGTAGTCGCCGAACCGCTTTGTACTTGTGCCCAGCAGATGCCTGAAATAACCATAATCGCGCACCCGAGGTGCATTGCCCAGAATGTGATTCGAACATGTTGCGGCCGAATTCGACCGTGTAACAGGTTGCGGACTTCTGGAAACTCTTTCTTGTTCATAGCGGCGCCTTTGCCAACTTCTGCTCTTATATGTTCTTTTCCACCCACTTATATTCTATTGCTCATTGGCTGTATCGTATTTCGGCCTTCCTGCCCAGTTAAGTTTGCCTGCCAATGTGTCCCATTGCGTTCGCAAGGGGTTGTTTACTACGAGAAATGGACAACTGTGGCGCTTCACAACCACTTTGTCTTCGGCGTTAAACTTGCGGGAGACATGGCCGTCCAGCGTGATAGTCGTTCCTTCATTAACCCTTACGCCGTAAACCTCCACTATGTTGTCGGCGTTGATCACGATTGGTCGGAAGCTAAGCGAGTGTGGACAGATCGGCGTAATCACCATTGCACCGAGATTGGCCGACAGAATAGGCCCGCCGGCCGAAAGGCTGTAGGCTGTAGAGCCCGTAGGCGTCGAAATAATCACCCCATCGCCGGGGCAGCCGGCCAGAGGCTGGCCCTGCACACTCATCTTTAGCTCTATCATCCGGAAGGGCTCGCCGGCCGTGATCACTACGTCGTTAATAGCCCTGGCGCTGAAAGTCTCTTTGCCCGGACCTTCCAATGTGCAATACAAGACCAGTCGTTTTTCTATAATAGTGTCGTCACCCGTGATACGGTCGAACAG
>JAWLHD010000085.1:0-11248 GCA_041690555.1 Anaerohalosphaeraceae bacterium | reverse complement strand
GATGCGCGTGCTTGCCGCCGTGCAGAAGGGACTGCCGGTTACGTTTATGCCTTACGAGGATATGGCGCATGCGATCGGCATCGAGACGGGCGAACTGTTGGCGGTGTTGAGGCGTTGGTGTGAGGAGGGCAAACTTCGGCGGATCGGGGCTATCGTCAGCCATATGAAAGTGGGTTTGAGGGCGGGCGCGATGGTCGTGTGGCAGGTTGAGCCGGAGCGGATCGAGGAGGTCGGGGCGATTTTGGCGGGGTTTGCGCAGGTGTCACACGCTTATGAGCGGCCGGCAAGCAAGGAGTGGCCTTACAACCTTTATACAATGGTTCACGGGGCGATTGATGCGGAGGTGGACGAGACGGTGCGGGCGATGGGCCGGGCGTGCGGGGTGGACGAATACAGGCAACTGCGGACACTGAGAGAACTGAAGAAGGCGCCGCCTACGTATATAAAGGACCAGTGAGGGCTCATAGAGGCCTGGTTTTAAGGAATGGAAGATGCTGCAACTGCCACTTTATGAGAGAGTTGTGCTTTATCTTGTGCTTGCGGTGTATGCGGTCGCGGGCGGGGTAGCGGTACGGCAGTTGTCGGCGGAGGGACGCAAGTGGCAGCGGGTGCTTAGTATGCTGGTGTGCGCTGGCGTGTGTCTTCAGGCAGTTCTGCTGGTGCTGCGGGGCATTGAGATCGGAGGGTTTCCCCTGACGGGGCTTTTCGAATCGATGGTGTTTCTGGGAATTGCGCTCGGGTCTGCCTGGTTGTTTCTGAGTGTTTTTGTGCCGCAGGTGTGGTTTGCGTCTGCAATGACATGGCTGATGCTGCTGATTGCGGTGCTGGGGGCGAAGGTCGCCGAGCCTGCCGTGGAGGTGCATCATGCGGCGAGGACGCCGTGGGCGGTGGCACATGGAATTGCGATGATGCTCAGTTCGGCGATGATCGCTTTTTCGACAGTATCTGCGTGGATGTATCTGCTTGTTAACAAGCGGCTTAAGAAGAAGGAGCTGGGCAAAGTATTGGGGCGGATGCCGAACATTGAGAAGCTTCGCCGCATGAATCTGGCGGGCGTTTGGGCGGGCTTTGTGCTGCTTGGTTTCGGGCTTTTTGCGGGATTAGGTATGGCGGCGGTTCAGATTCGGACGGGGGAGACTACATTAGCGCACTGGCTTACCGACGCGAAGATTGTGCTGATAATCGTCGGGTGGCTGCTTCTGGGTGCAATTCTTGTATTGCGTCTGGTTGCGGGATTGGGCGGCAGGGCTGTTGCATATCTTACGATGATTGCCTTTTTCCTGATTCTATTTGCGATTGTCGGTGTGACGTTCTTCTGCGGGACCCGGCACGTTTTTTCGCATTCGGCGGCGTCATGGGTGCAGGTGGTGGAAACGGTCTAAGGGATGGAAATAACGGTATTAGGTCTGAATCACAAGACGGCGCCGGTTGGCATCAGGGAGCGTCTGTCATTTGACGCAGAGTCCTGTGCGGCGGCAGTGAAATCGCTGAAGTCGCGGCACCCTGCGGCGGAGTTCGTGATCCTTTCGACGTGCAACCGTGTCGAGGCGTACTGGGTTGGCGACGAGCAGGGCAGGCCGTCGGCGGAGGAGATGACGACATTCCTCGCGGAATCGCGAGGGCTTGCCGGGGGGGAGTTCGCACCTTATCTCTACTGTCGGCACGGGGCGGATGCGGTAAGCCATCTTCTGACAGTCGGTTCGAGCCTTGACAGCATGGTGGTGGGCGAGTCGCAGATCATATCGCAGGTCAAGGAGAGCTATGCCATAGCGTGCAGCGTGCATGGGACGGGCAAGGTTCTGAACAGACTGTTTCATGCGGTGTTCGAGACGAGCAAGGAGATATATTCGAGCACGACCATAGCCAACCGGCGTGTAAGCGTGGCGGGTGTGGCGGTTGAACTGGCGGGTCAGCTTTTCGAGGATATCGCCGCGGCTCGTGTCGTCGTGATCGGTGCGGGCCAGATGGGTGAACTGCTGGTGGAGCATTTCAAGCAGGTCAAGTGCAGCGAAATTGTGCTTGTGAACCGGTCGCTTCAGCGGGCGATGGACCTGGCGACGGTGCACGGCATCCGGGCGGACAAGTGGGAGAGCCTGGAAGGTCACATTGCCGGGGCGGACATTGTCGTCTCTTCGGCGGGCGGGCAAGGATACCTGTTCGGCAAACTTGCATTCAAGAAAGCGATGGGCAAGCGGCGGAAGGGACCGATCCTTGTGATCGATATCGCAGTGCCGCGGAATTTCGAACCCGAGGTTAACGAGATAAACAACGTGTACCTGTACAGCGTCGACGATCTGGCGGCGGTGGTTGAGCAGAACGTGCGGCTGCGCCAGGAGGAGGTGGACTCAGCGGTGGAGATCATCTGCGACAAGACGGCTCAGTTCATGGACTGGCTGAGCGTGAGTCCGATCGGGCCACTGGTGGGACAGATGAAAGAGCAGTTTGAGCGGATCCAGCGTAACGAGATGGAGCGGTTTTTTGTGGGGCCGCGTCAGAAGGCGGACTGCCGCGAGGCAATGGAATCGATGGTATCGCGCGTGGTGAACAAGCTGCTGCATTGCGTGATCAAAAACGTTAACGCCGAGGCGAAGGCGCACGGGGTGGACCATGCGGCGAAGATGGCGGGGGATATCCTGGATGAGGCGCGCCAGATCGCCGAGGACGTACGGAAGGGAGATAATCAATGAGCATGGAGCGCAAACATTCGACACAGTTGCTTCGGCTGCTGTTCTGGGAGAGCACTATCCGGTGCAATCTGAGCTGCGCGCACTGCCGGCGGATCGATGACGAGGATACCGCGTGCAACGACCTGACTACAGAACAGGCGCGTAGAATGATTGAGCAATTGGCGGAAGTGGGGCGGTCACAGCCTTTCATGCCGATACTGGTTTTCTCGGGTGGCGAGCCGCTTTGCCGGGAGGACATTTTCGACCTGATCGATTGGGCCCGCGGGAGGGATATCCGTGCGGCGCTGGCGACCAACGGGACGCTTGTGGATGCAGCGACGGCGCGTCGGATCAAGGATAGCGGTGCGGCTCGTGTGTCGGTGAGTCTGGACGGTGCTACGGCGGAGGTTCACGACAGGCTTCGCAAACTGGACGGGTCGTTTGGTCAGGCGGTTGCGGGTATTGGCTGTCTGGCGGAATTGGGCGTTCCCTTTCAGATCAACATAACGTTGACGAAACACAATGCGCACCAGATTGAAGACGTTTACGAGCTGGCGAAGGGGCTCGGCGCCGTGGCAGTGCATGTTTTCATGCTGGTGCCGGTAGGGTGCGGTCAGGTGCTTGCGGAGACAGATATGCTGAGCCCGGAACAGTACGAGGAGATGCTTGTGCATATTTGTCGGCTCGACGCCCGCGGCGAGATCGAGATGAAGGTGACGTGCGGACCGCACTATGAACGGGTGGTGCGCCAGCAGGGGCTCCACAGGAGTCGCCGCGCGTCGGGGAACAGGCATGCGGCGCCGGGCTCGCATCCGCACGGTACGAGTCGCGGCTGTCTGGCGGGATTGGGGGTGGTCTTTGTGGGTCACCAGGGTGACGTTTTTCCCTGCGGTTATCTGCCGGTCAAATGCGGCAACATATTGGAGCAGCCGCTGATAGACATCTGGCAGGGGAGTCCGGATTTGGCGCGGATGCGTGACAGCGACAAACTGGAGGGCAAGTGCGGCGTCTGCGGGTACCGGGCGATTTGCAGCGGATGTCGGGCGCGCGCGTTTGGCGCAACGGGCAACTACATGGCGGAAGAGCCATTTTGTGCATACGTTCCACCGGAGGCGCTGCGATAAACGCGTGAGTCACGCAGTGTATAGGCTTCATTGGCGATGTGAAAAAACGCGGCAAGAGTGAACAAGGGTTTTCCATGATTAATATAAGCAAATTGTACTGCGAGGAGGTGACGCCGGGCGACTGGCTTCGATACGGCATGAAGGGCTCGGGCGAGCGAGCGGGCGAGACGGTGCCGAAGAAGGCGTCGGCGCGGCGCCCGATCGTGGTCTGGAATATCACACGGAACTGCAACCTCAAGTGCGTTCACTGCTATAACGACAGCGGCTCGGGTAATGTGTGCAACGACGCTACGACCGATGAGGCTAAGGCGGTATTGGACGACCTGGCGGTGTTCGGTGTTCCGTCGGTGCTGTTTTCGGGCGGCGAGCCGCTAATGCGCCGGGATTTGTTCGAGCTGATTGGTTACGCAGGCGGCAAGGGTCTGCGGACGGTCATATCTACCAACGGCACACTGATCACGAGGTCCGCAGCAGGCAAGATCAAGAATCAAGGCGTCAGCTATGTTGGTATCAGCCTTGACGGTGTTGGGGCGATTAATGACAAGTTCCGCGGGGTCACGGGCGCGTTCGACAGGGCCGTGGCGGGCATAAAGAACTCCCAGGACGCCGGGGTTCGGATCGGGCTTCGGCTGACGCTGACGAAGCGCAACGTGGAGGACCTGGGGGCGCTGTTCGATTTCTTCGAGGCCAACGATATTGAGCGGGCGTGCTTCTATCATCTTGTGCCCAGCGGGCGCGGCGGGGCGATCGCGGGCGAAGACCTTACTCACGCCCAGAGCCGTCAGGCCATCGAGACGATCATGGCACGTACCAAGGCCTTGAAGGCGGCAGGCAAGAAGACGGACATCCTTACCGTGGATAACCACGTAGACGGCGTGTACCTTTATCGCAAGCTGCTGAAGGAAGACCCTGCGAAGGCGGAGAACGTCTGGAAGCTGTTGACGTGGAACGGCGGCGGGCTGAACAGCAGCGGCGTGGGGATCGGCTGCATCGATTTCAACGGCAAGGTGCATGCCGATCAGTTCTGGGGCCATTACGACCTGGGGGACATCCACGAGAGGCCGTTCAGCGAGATATGGTCGGACGCCGAGGAGCCGCTTATGAAGGGGTTGCGCAATCGCCGGGCTTATGTGAAGGGGCGGTGCCGAATGTGCCAGTATTTTGATGCGTGCGGCGGGTCGCTTCGTGTGCGCGCTGACCTTCATTTCGGTGATGCATGGGCGCCGGATCCAGCGTGCTACTTGAGCGACGAGGAGATCGGTCTCGACGAGGCCGCACAGGATAAGCTTAGGGCGAGCGGCGAGTGGTACGAGATGCCGCAATAGCGGCGGCGACGATATTGCCAATGTGCATGTTATATGGAAAGTGTATTCGATCCGAGGGGGTGCTGCGGGGTGCGCTTCCGGATCAGCTTAGGCTGCTGATCCGCCTGCGGTGGCTTGCGGTGGTGGGGATTGTGTCGGCGGGCGTGGTGAGTACGCGGATATTCTCGGCGCTTGAGAACGAGATGCCAATCTATGCTTGCGCTGCGATCCTTCTGCTTACAAATGTTGTTTACATGCTTGTGCTGACGAGTAGATGGTGCCGATGCGATACCTGCGCCATGATCATGGGCATGTGCCAGTTCGAGATCGACCTGGTGCTGCTTACGGCGCTGCTGCATTTCTCGGGCGGGATTACCAATCCGTTCGTGCTGTTCTACGTCTTTCATGTGATTATCGCTGCGATTATCCTGCCGGGGGTGTTATCCTTCGTGGTGGGGATGTCGGCGATAGTTCTGTTCGGACTTATGGCTATCGGGGAGCTGAATGCGTGGTGGTGGCTGGTACATGTGCCGCTTTTGCCGTCGGTGGTCGGCGAGCGTGGCGCCGGCTGGAACAATCCGGTGTATATTCTTGGGGAATTTGCGGCGTTTGTGGCGACGGTGGTAATTGCTCAATACCTGACACGGTCGGTGATGAGGCGGATGTCGGCAAAAGAAATTGAGGCGGCGCGGAATCATGACGTGCTGCGGGCGATGATCACGGCGATGAGCGAGGGGCTTCTTTTCATAACGGTGGACGGGCGGATACCGATCTGCAATCCAGCGGCGCGCGCATGGGCAGGCGGTGGACGAACCGCAAGCGAATGTCCGGCTGTGGAGGATTTTCCGCAGGTGCTTGCGAGGCACATTGGGGAGCTGCTGCGGGAGGCGCCGGCGGGGGGGATACGTACGGTGCAGTTTAATCTTGCGGATCGGCGGGGGAGTTATATCGAGGCAAGGAGTTGTCCTGTGATCGGCATCGACGGCGGGCGCCTGGGGTATGTGATAGTTGGTCAGGATCTGACGGAGCATAAGCAGCTTGAGCACGATCTCACGGAGCGCACGGAAGAGACGGCGGAGATCAACGAGATGCTCAAGCGTTCGCGCGTCGAAATGGCCAATCGGGAGAAGATGGTTGCGGTGGGTCAGATGGCAAGCGGCATTGCGCATGAGATCGGCAACCCGCTTGCGAGCCTCTCGTCGGTGGCGCAATACCTGAGGCGCAAACTGACTGGACAAGAGGAGAAAGATCAATTGCTGATGATCGAGCATCAGGTGGACCGCATTTCGACGATTCTCAAGCGGATGCTGAGTCTGTCGCGGCCGGCTACGAGCGAATACAGGTGGACCGACGTGAATGCCGCCATCGACAACACGCTGGCTCTGATTCGTTTCGACATGCGTGCAAGGTGCGTCCAGATACGGAGCACGCCAAATCCGGATCTGCCGATGGTCTGGCTCAATCCGCTGCACTTTGAGCAGGTGCTGCTGAACGTCACGATAAATGCGCTGGACGCGATGGCCGCCACGAAAGGGTCGCACGAGCACGTCCTGGCGATTGAACGCCGCTTTAGAGAGGATATGATCGAGGTCGCCATCAGCGACAGCGGCATAGGGATGTCGCCTGACGTATGTCGGCGGGCGTTCGAATCGTTTTTTACAACAAAGGAGATCGGCAAGGGGACGGGGCTGGGGCTGTTCATCAGCTATAACCTGATCAGCGAAGTGGACGGCGAAATTCGCCTCGATTCGCGGCCGGGTGACGGGACTACCGTAACAATTCGCGTGCCCATAAGGCCGAAGAAACACCTTATAGGCAGCGATACGGAGAGGGAGAAAGCCGCAGATGACGACGCGAGGACAGTGCGGACTGACTGAACCGGTGAATGCTTTGCGAAAGTACATTTGAGATGAAGAGTGAAATACTGTTAGCTGATGACGAAGAGACATTTCGCGAAACTTTGGGCAAGGTGCTGCGGGAGGAGGGTATGACCGTGACCGCCGTCGGCGACGGGCTTGCTGCTATCGAGGCGATTCGCGCCCGGAGCTATGACGTGGCGATTCTCGATATCCAGATGCCTGGTGTGGACGGGATCAAGGTATTGGCGGAAATCATGAAGATTCGGCCGGCGACACGCGTGATCATGATTACGGCATACGGTTCGGTTGAAATGGCGGTTGAGGCCATCAAGCTGGGGGCGGGAGAGTATGTGGTTAAACCGGTGATGTTTGATGACATAATTATCAAGATTCGCCAGCAACTTCAGTACCGGCAGCTTACGCGCGAGAATTTCGAACTGCGGCAGCAGCTTGACGGAAAGGCCGGTCTGGAGCAGATGATCGGCAAGGCTCCCGTGATGCAGCAGGTATTCGAAACGATCCGCAAGGTGGCACAGACGCGAAGCAATGTACTCGTTACGGGCCAGAGCGGCACCGGCAAGGAGTTGGTGGCTCGTGCTATTCACGCGCTGGGGCCGACGGCGTCACGGCGCTTTGTGGCGGTGAATTGCAGCGCCATTGCGGAGGGGCTGCTTGAGAGCGAATTGTTCGGGCATAAGAAGGGCAGCTTCACTTCGGCCGTAGAGGACAAGAAGGGATTGTTCCAGACCGCCCACGAGGGGACGCTTTTCCTTGATGAGATCGGGTATATGCCAACGAGCTGCCAGGTAAAGCTTCTGCGGGCGGTAGAGGAGAAACGAATTCTGCCGGTCGGTGCGACGGAGCTCATCGACGTCGATTTGCGGCTGGTCGCGGCCACGAACAAAGACCTGGACAGTGAAATCAAGGCGGGGCGTTTCAGGGAGGATCTTTACTACCGAGTCAACGTCGTCGGCATTCACTTGCCCCCGTTATCGGAACGGCGGGAGGATATTCCTGCGCTCGTGAGCCATTTCATCGGCAAGTTCAATACCGAGATGGGCAAGCACTGCGTGGGTGTGACCGATCAAGCGATGGACCTGCTGATGCATTACGAATGGAAGGGCAACATTCGTGAGCTTCAGAATGTTATAGAGCGGGCGATTATATTCGCGGAGGGTGACCGGATAACGGCTGCGGACATAGGTTTGATCCGGGCGGGCGCGCGGATCGAGGAAAAACATGAGAACCTGAGTCATGCAATGAAAGGATACGAACGCGAGCATATCGTGCGCGTGCTCAACAGGCACAACGGCAACAAGGTTGAGGCGGCCAAGGCGCTTGAGATCGGTCTTTCGAGCCTTTATCGTAAGATCGACGAGCTGAATATCGACGCCAGGGGCCTGGCGGGGTGAGGGTAACGGGTATTTCGAATACTGCTGTATTTCGGGAGATGCGATGAAGGTTAAGCGGGCCACAACCTACGCTCTGCATGCAACGATGTACATGGTCCGGCATGTGACGCAGTTGCCTGTCACGGTCGAGACTATCGCCAGAGCGGAGCAGATTCCGCCGCAATATCTTGCGAAGATCCTGCCGCAACTGGCCAGGGCCGGGTTTCTCAAGGCGGGTGCAGGGCGAAAGAAAGGTTATGTTTTTGCCCGTGACCCTGAGGAAATTTCGCTGCTGGAGCTTCTGGAAACGGTGGAAGGGCGGTCTATTTTCGGGGATTGTTTCATGGGACATAACGGTTGCCCGGGCGTTTCAGCGGGCTGTCGCATGTACGCGGTCTGGCGTGAATCGGTGGGGGGGCTGACCGACTATCTTGCGCAAACCAGTCTTGCGGCGGCGGCGTGGAACCACCCGGACCACCGTTTCGACGAACTCGACAGAGGCAAGTGATCACATCAGGCTATACCGAGGCAAGGATTACCGTGTAATTCTTGCCGTAAGCCTTTGCACAGTGCGGGCAGGTCGTGTAGAACATGAACCACTGCTTAATCGTCTTACCGGCCGAATCGACCCACCGCTGCATTTGTTTGCACCATTTGCCGGTGTCCTTATATGGGCCTTCGAAGACCTTGGACATGTAGGTGCCGCTCAGTCGCACGTTGTCGGCATCGGGCACCTCTTTGGTCACCGCAATGTACAAATCCATGTTCCACTTAGACGTGTGGTCGGACAGCGTCAGCGGCTCGTCGGTAAACGCGCCGGCTTTGTCGATCTTCTCCATGTTGCGAACAATCACCTTGCCGAAGCCGATGGGCATGTAGAAGAACGTCCGCACGCGGTCCTTGATGAAAAGCTTGTCCTCCCAGACCACCTCCTTCTCCTGCCACGGCTCGGGATCGAAACGCGGGCAGCACCCGGTCTCAGACTTCCAGGGGAACTCCATAACAGTCTCCTTTCGCACACTGACCTTGACCTTTCGCGGTCATCACATTATCGACGTTGGCAAGCGGGTTGCAAGTCCTTTTCGATGAGCACTGGCGCACAGACGCAAAAAAAGCGGCGTCGATCACGAAGACGTGACCTGCGCCGCCCTGGTTTGCACAATTCTGATGCGTGAGTCTATGCCGTGCCGGAAGACGCCCTCCGCTCCACCGGCATGCTCGTAACCTCAACCGCCGCCGGCGCCACCGGCCGCAGCGTCATCGAAAGACCGGCCGCCGCCAGGCACGCCACGCCCGCCGGGATGAACGCCCATACCCATACCTGCTGGTCGCCCATGAAGCCGCCGAGGATCGGCCCTATCACGCCGCCCACGCCGTAGGCCATAAAGACCCAAGGGTAGTTCGTTCCGACGTTCTTGTTGCCGAAGTAGTCCGCTGTAGCCGCGGGAAACAGGGCGAAGTTGCCCCCGAAGTTGAATCCGATGATTGCCGCGCCCAAGCACAGCCCGATCTGGCTGCCGCCGATGAAGTAAAACAGAATCATCATCACGCCTTGCGCCGCCGTCATCAGCACGATGGCGCTCTTGCGTCCGGTGCGGTCCGAAATCCACCCCCACGCGATCCGCCCAAGGCCGTTCATCAACGCGTAGAACAGCCCCATCGCCGTCCCCGTTATTATGTCGGCCCTGTCCAGAGCCAGTCCGCTGGCCGTCAGCGCATCGTTGCCGAACAGCTTGATGATCCCAATCACCATCAGCCCCGCCGTGCCGCCCGCGGCAAAGGTCAAAAACAGCACCCAGAACTGGTACGTACGGGCCATCTGGCCCTCCGTCAGGTTCACATTGCCGCTGCCGCCCCCTTTGCTCGCCTCCGGGGGCATCCAGCCCATCGGCAGCCAGCCGTCCGGAGGGTTCACCATGAAGAGCGCCCCTGCGATCACAAGGACCGCGAACAGGACACCGTAGAGAATGAACACATTGCTCACCGTCCAGCCCATGCCGAACAGCCCGCTCCAACCCGGCGTCAGATCGACCGGCCCGAACTCAAACCCTGTGGTCAGTTTGATCCAGATGAGCGCCCCGAATCCGAACCCGGCCACCGCCAGCCCCGTAATAAGTCCTTTTTTGTCGGGGAACCACTTCACCAGCGCAGCGATCGGACAGACATAGCCCAGCCCGATGCCCGCTCCGCCCAGCACACCGACGCCGATCAGGATTCCCCAGAAGCTCTGCCCCGAAATGCCCGCCAGTATATATCCGGCGCCCAGCACCACCCCGCCTGCAATCGCCACCACACGCGGCCCTGAGCGCTTCTGCCATTTGCCCGCGAATAGCGCCATCACCACGGCAAAGGTCAGCAGCCCCACAGCAAAGATCACCTGCGTCTGAGTCCGGCTGAATCCGTAAAGATCGGGATTCGTCAACTGTTTTGTGAAAGCCGACCACGCATAAATCGCCCCCAGGCATAACTGAATCAGAATGCCTCCGACAACCACCCACCAGCGGTTCATCACTTTCGTGTCCGACATGACCTTTCCTTTCCAGAAAAACGGGCCGGACACATGGCTTGCACGCGTCCGGCCTCGAGAGTGATCCTTCCGAGTTTATCCGCGGCCCTTGATGAGCGCCTCGACCACGCTCGGATCGGCCAGCGTCGTCACATCGCCAAGGTTGCCTGTGTCGCGTTCGGCGATCTTGCGGAGTATTCGCCGCATGATCTTGCCGGAGCGGGTCTTTGGCAGCGACGGGGCGAACTGGATAGCCTCAGGGGTAGCGATGGGTCCGATCTCCTTGCGGACGTGACCGATGAGTTCCTTCTTGAGGGCATCGCTTTCCTCAATACCTTCGACCAACGTTACGTAGGCGTAGAGACCCTGACCCTTGACTTCGTGGGGTCTCGGGGTAA
>JAWLHD010000084.1:0-11270 GCA_041690555.1 Anaerohalosphaeraceae bacterium | reverse complement strand
ACGGACGCTGCGAAAATCGCTTATGACACGGCGATGACGGTTTTGAACGAAGTGGTCAACGCTGTACCTGATGCCGTTCAGGCCCATGTGCATATTCTTAACCTGAAGCTTGACGGCGCCAAAGGTGACGCAGATGCGGTCCAGGCGCTGGCGGCAGAATACGATGCCCTGACCAGCAGGTTCCCGAACAGTGCCGAAGCGCATGCTGCGCGGGCGACTTATTTCCAGACTTGCGACGATCTGGACAATGCAGCCGATGCCATGTTTCGGGCAATGGAACTCGATAATCAAAGTGTCAACTACGCACTTGACGCGGCCTACCTGCATTACGCCAAAGGCTCAATCAATGGTGACGCACAGTTGGTCAACCAGGCCATAGAGATGGCAAAGCGGGCATTGACTTTGCCTGAGGCACAGAACGTGGCAGGACCCCGGCAGCATACGTTTACCGAAAACCGCGTCAGGCTCCACTCATTCCTGGCGCGCCTATATGTTGAAAAAGCACTGCAAGCCAAAGAGTCTGGCGATGCGCCGCAGCATAAGTCGTGGGTCGAGAAGGCCGCCGGAAGCGTACACGAATTGAAGCAGATCTTCGGCAGCGAGACCAACGTCTATTCGGCAATGTGGACCGCCATACTGGATATGGCGAGAGGCGACGATGACACTGCCGTCAGACGGATGATCGACGCCTATCAGCAGTTGAAAGGCGCCGGCCGAAGCGATGCGATGCTTGCGAATATGCTGGCGCGTGCTTTCAAAAATGAGCCGGAAGTCGGAAGCCGGATGCAGTTCCTTGCGGACGCCATCAGGGGCGGCGCTGCGTCATCAAAACCCGAACTGCTGCTTGACTTTGCAGACCTTCTCGTCGAGGTGCGGGCGTGGTCCAACGTTTTGTCTCTGGCGGAGACATACGAGAACACCTTTGGCGCAACGCATCGCAGCAGCGCGCTTCGCGTTCGCGCCAGCATCGGAGCGGGAGAGTTCGACATCGCCGTGAATATCCTGGCCGAGATGGACGGACGGAACCCGGAGACGCAAGGGCTGGAGTTGGCCCTGTTGGATGCGCGCATTCTGCGGGTGCTGCACGTACAGACCCAGCAGACGCTTCCTGAGCAGATTCAGCGTCAACTGGAAAGTGATATCGAAAGGCGAACCGTTTTGACCGAGCAACTGCTTGCCGGCGACGCCGACCAGGTCCCGTTTCAGACTGTGGTAAACGTTTGCAGCCATTATGTAGGCCAAGACAAGGGCGACAAAGCCCGAGATCTGATTGCGGCTTTTGTTGACAGGAATGAAAACCACTTCAACGCAAAGCTTTACCAGCGGCAACTGATGGAGCCCGACCCGCTTGACGTCAGCGCCGAACGCAGGGAACAGATTGCTCAAACGGTCCTGTCTGAGATAGCTGATTCGGTCCAGCGCAATATTCGCACAGGCGAGTACCACCTGGTTAGCGGCCAATATGAGGAAGCGGCGGCGGCATACCGAATGGCGATTAATGCCGCTCCGGACGACACTCATGCGATCAACGCGCTCTTCGAGACAATATTGCTGGGGTTGCCGGACCGCCTTGATGAGGCCGGGGAGCTTGCCGACAAGGCGCGTCGCGACAACCTTGACGGGTGCCAGGGCAACTACTACCTGGCGCGTCTGGCGTATGCGCGGCAGGATTATCAGGAAGCACTTCATCGAATCGAAGAGTGTTTGAAAGTCAAACCGATCTTCGCCGGTGCGTATCATCTGCGCAGCCAGGTCAACGCGGCGCGGAACAACAACGATCAGGCGATCGCGGACGCCCGGACGGCGAGTGAGATGAACCCGCTGGACCCCGCCATAGCCCGACACAAGGCTGCCCTGCTGGCTGCCCGCAACAGGCGCCTGGGACCGGCCGCCACGGGCGAACAGCGTGAACAGGCCGAAAACGCAATCCGCGAGGCCATCATGCTCAATCCGAACGATTGGACGCTGCAAAGCGCCTACGCAGAGCAGCGAAGCGCAACTCACCCGGAAGAGGCGCTTGCGCAAAGACAGTACCTTGCCAGGCGATTTCCGCACGTGGAGAACTTCACTTTGCTGGGCAGTATGGCCATGAAGATGGGGCTCCGTGAGCGCGACGAAACAAAGAAGGCCGGTCTCATGGAGATCGCCCAATCCGCCTATGAGCAGGCGTATGCCATGCAGCCGGAGAATCCGTCCGTTCAGCAGCAGTACTCCGAGTTCCTGCGGATAACCGCCCAGCACGACAGGGTCGAAGATTTGTTCAGAGATGAAGAAGGCGTGCTGTGGCGATATTATCTGCGCGATGGTCGGTATGATCAGGCGCGGGCAAAGCTGGAAGAACTTTATGCGGCAGACCCCAAAGACGCCGCCGTCGTGCGGGGTCTCGCGGTCGTTGCGCAGCAGACCGGTGAAAAAGAAAACGTCAAGAGGTATTCGCAGGAACTGCTGGCCATCGAAAAGACGGTCAATGATCAGCTCCTGCAGATCCAAATGTATGTCGACGTCGGGCTCATCAGGGAAGCGGAGTTGAAACTGGCCGCTTTTCGCGAGCTCCATCCGCGCGAACCGCGGGCGATGCTGCTTGAAGCCTTGGTGCTGATGACGCAGGGTCACCTCGACGAGGCAATGGACATGGTTAACCGCAACCTCGAGGTGGATGCCGACAACGCCCAATCGTGGCGACTGCGCGGGCGCATCAATCGCCTTAAGGGCAACTACGCACAGGCGGTGGACGACCTGCAGAGAAGCCAGAGCCTCAGCCCGAGCGCGGTGATCAGCATGGAACTGGCGATGGCATACCGGCAGACGAATCGCATGACTGCGGCAATCGGCGAATTGAGGAGCGCGCTCAAGGATGAACTGGCCCCGCTGCGGCTTCGGACCATGTTGGAGCAGTTCTACATGGATGCCGGGCAGAAGAACGAACTGCGTGCTTTCTACGCCGAAACAATCGCGAAGTATCCACAGTCGGAGCTTTGGTATTACAGGGCCGGACAGTTCTACCTTCAAGACAACAACGAAGCCAAAGCAGAGGAACTGCTTGCCAGGGCATGGGAGATAACTCGTCAGAAAAACGATCCTTCGCCCGTTGTGTTCGACATGTATCTTGAGATGCTCTGGAAACGGGCAAAGTACGATCAATTGCTCGGCATAGCCGCACAGTACACCGATACGCCTCTGGCGTCGGTGGCATACGCGCAGATGGGTCAGACGCAGGCCAAACTCGGCAATCGCGAACTCGCTATACAGCATTATCACAAGGCACTGGAGAAATGTGGCGCCGATAGCAACCGTA
Organism: Anaerohalosphaeraceae bacterium; assembly: GCA_041690555.1. GTDB lineage: Bacteria > Planctomycetota > Phycisphaerae > Sedimentisphaerales > Anaerohalosphaeraceae > JACZKQ01. The sequence continues at coordinate 7,975 of JAWLHD010000084.1, read as the reverse complement.
TTGCCGGCGTTTTGCGGAACATGAGCGAAGCTATCGGGGTCGATGAAGTGCAGAAGTGGGCGACTCAGAGACTCACCGCCTCGCCGAATTCGGTGATTGCCAACATGGTGATGTATAACCTTGCAAACCAGAGAGCTGATTACAATACCGCATTGAAGCACTTGGACCGCGCAATGGCCGCTGTTGGATCGGAAAATGACGCGCATTCGAAATATTCGATTCTTAAGGCGCTTACGTTTGTTCAGGGTTATATGAAAACCCGCGACAGGCAATACCTCCTCCAGGCGATGCAGCAATATGAGCAGATCATTTCCGATCAGCCGAACAACATCGGCGCCTTGAACAATCTCGCCTTTCTTCTCGCAGATAATGACGAGCAGCTCGATAGAGCCGCTCAGTATGCCGCACGAGCCCACGTCGCCGTGCCGGACAATCCAAACGTAATGGATACTTACGCATACGTTCTCTGCAAGCAGGGTGAATTCGCAAGGGCGGAGGAACTCCTGCTCAAGGCTATTCAGATGTACGAACTGGAGGCAAGCGACGCCCCCGCCGAGGTCTACAAGCATCTCGGAATGGCTCGCGAAGGCCTTGCCAAGAACCAGCTTGCCGCCGAGGCCTATCGGCGTGCTTTGGAAGTCGGCGGCCGGTCGCTCGCCGACCAGGAAAAAGTGTTGCTCAACGAGGCCATTAAGAGGGTCTCTCAGTGATTCTCAGTTAACAAGTTTTTGTCTGTGTCAGGTAGGAGATGATGTAAATGGCATCACAAATTCAACCGACAAGCCCCGCCCCATTGGCCAGACCCGTGGGCGCAAGGCCGCCAATCGCGATGCAGCCGACGATGACGCCGAAGGAAGTTATGGGCATTATCCGGAGACATGTGCTGCTGATACTGGTTCTGACCTTTCTCGGTGCCGCCGCCGGCGTCGGGGGCTGGTTTGCGCTGCAAAGGTACTATCCGCGCTACACCGCCGTCGGCGCCATTCAGGTCCTTGAACCGGGATTGAAGGACCCCACCGAAATCCGCGACGCCCAGGCAAACAGGGACATCTACGAGCGATTCCGAAACTCCAAGGTCATGCGAATCAAGAGCCTGGGCATGCGTCAGGAACTGCTCCGCGCCGACGCCGTGAGAAACACCCGGTGGTTTGAGAAGTTCGTCCACGGCGGCCATACCGACATCCCAAAGGCAGTGAAGGAACTGGACAAACTTCTTCGCGTCAATGCGCCCCGCGAGGACGTTCACGTTACGGTGGCGATGACTTGCGGAAGTGCCGAAGAATCGAAGATTATTGCCAATGAAATGATAGACCTCTTCTTGAAGGAGCAGCGTTCTGATGCCACCCGTGACATGAGCAGCCAGCTTAAAACGCGTCTGGAGCAGGCGGATAAGCTTAGACGGGAGTTTGGGGCAGCCAGCGACGAATTAAGGAAAATTCGAGAAGGTACGAACTTTGGTAATCTCGGTGAGACTACTTTTCGCGACTACCTGACGGAAAGCCTCGCTCACCAGGAGACATCGCTGAGTCAACTGGAGAACGTCATCATTCGCCTCGAGAGCAACGTCGAAATCCTGCGCCAGCGCGCCGAAGGCGAGTATGACGAAGTAGTCAGAGAACAGATCGAGAGGGATCCGATCTCGCAGCGCATGAGAGACAGTATTGCGGCTCTGGAGCCTGCCCTTGCCGAGTTGCTGACTCGTTTCGGCGAAAACCATAGACGAGTTCGCGAGGTGCGCGACGCACTTGATCAGCGGCGGCAGGACCTCGCCCGTCGACAGGTGGAAATAGCCGACATCCTCCGCCAGGCCAATTACCGCAGCGCACACGACCAACTGGTTTATACCACGAGCCAATTGGAGGCCCAGCGCAGGCAGCTCCAAGAGGCCAAAGTCCAATACAGAGAGATGAGCACGATCCGCGCCGGCTACTTGGAGGCAATGACACGGCGAGACGAAAAACAGGCTTTATTGGAAGAAGCCAACGCAGTCATAGAGAAACTGAGAACACTCTCCACTGATCCCGAGGTTGCCAAAGTAAAACTGGCCTGGCCCGCTCAGGCGCCGCTTGAGATGAGTTTTCCTCGACTGGTGCTGTTCGCGCCGGGCGGCCTGATACTCGGGCTTCTGGCCGGTCTCGGACTTGCTTTCGCAATTGAATTGCTCAATGACTTCGTCCGCACCCCAAGCGACCTCGTGCGGCACGTTCGGGCGCCGCTCCTGGGCACGATCTGTCACGCCGACGAAGACGACGCTGTTGATACGGCGAACCTGGCGCACGTGGTTCGAAACGCGCCTTATTCCATCATGAGCGAGTGTTATCGTCAGTTCCGAACGAATTTGAAGTTGTCCGGCCAGGACGGCCGAGCCAAGGTGCTTCTGGTGACCAGCGGAGCCGGCGGCGACGGGAAAACCACCACCGCCGTGAATCTCGCCGAGACCCTGGCCACCGAACAGAACAAGGTGCTCCTTATCGACGCCAATTTCCGTCGTCCCAAAATCGCGTCTTTCTTCCCTACAGACGGCGGCCAGACCGGCGAGAGCGGCCTCAGCAACTACCTGATGGGGCAATGCGACATGGACGGCGTCACGCGGTCGGCAGCCGACAACCTTGACGTTATCGACAGCGGTCCGTTGCCCGCCAATTGTGCCGAACTTCTGGCCGGCACAAGAATGAAGGAACTTCTTGACGACTGCCGCCAGGCGTATGATTATGTGATCATCGACGGGCCCCCGCTTCTGGTCAGCGACGCCAAGAACCTGGCCGCGGGCGCCGACGGCACCATACTGGTCGTTAATGCCGAAAGCACCCGCCGGGGAGCGGCCCAGCGGGCGCTCCGCGAACTCCGTGAAATCGACGCAGTACTCGTGGGCACCGTACTTGTGGGCGCCAGAGCGATGAAGGGCGGATACTTCCACGAAGTCTTCCGATCCTATCAGGAGTACCAGCGGGTACAGGTCGGACGGCCTACGACTTGAAAAAACGCGAGTTGACACGAATACCACCAAAGTAAAGGAAGACTATGGAAAAATATCTTGTGACGGGCGGCGCAGGTTTCATCGGCTCAAACATCTGCCGGCGGCTCGTGTCAGAAGGATGCTATGTACGTGTTGTCGATAATCTCATCACAGGCAAGCGGCAGAACCTCAGTGATATAAGCGAGCAAATCGATTTCGTGGAGGCCGACATGGGCGACCCGGCGGTCGCCTCTGCGGTTATGAAGGACATAGACGTCGTCCTGCACCAGGGCGCTGTGCCTTCAGTGCCGAAGAGCGTTGAGGATCCTGCCGCAACCCACAAGCACTGTGTCGACGCAACCTTTACCCTGCTGATGGCCGCCCGCGACGCGAAAATAAAACGGTTTGTATATGCGGCCAGCAGTTCCGCCTATGGCGACAGCCCTGCCCTGCCCAAAGCTGAGACCATGCCAACCGATCCGCTGTCGCCTTATGCCGTCGCCAAACTCGTCGGCGAGTACTATTGCAGGGTCTTCTACACTGTCTTCGGTTTGCAGACCATCTCCCTGCGTTACTTCAATGTCTTCGGTCCTTACCAGGACCCGACCAGCCAGTACGCCGCCGCCATACCGGCGTTTGTCACGTCCGTGCTGCGGGGCGTTTCACCGATCATCTACGGCGACGGCGAACAGAGCCGTGACTTCACATACATTGACAATGTCGTTGAAGCGAACGTTCTCGCCGCCCGCGCTCAGGCGACGCAAGGTGAGGTTATTAATATCGCCTGCGCCGAGCGAATCACGATCAACGCGGTAATTAAGTGGATCAATGATATTCTGCACACCAGTGTGCCCCCTGAATATGCGCCAAGCCGCGCCGGCGACGTCAAGCACTCCCTCGCGGACATACGGCTCGCCGAAAGGGTCATCGGCTACAAGCCGATCATCGGTTTCAGAGATGGTCTCGTCAAAGCCATCGACTGGTATCGCAGCAACCTCCTGTAACTGACGTTCCGATCATCCCCGCGGTCTGTCCTATAATCCGCCGAATCCCCGATGCTTTTTTGCGCGGAGCCGGGTCTGCGCCGGCCGCCTCTCGGATTGCGCGCCATCACTGAGATTATAGGCCAAATCTCGGCATTTCACCCCCACAGCACGTTGCCCGCCTTCACGGCCCCCAAAACACAGATAGTGATTAAGCCTGCGACCGATATGTACGATTTGACGGTTAACGCCGCGTTACCTATATTTTTTAGAGTGGACGATTATACGGACGGTGGTGCGGGTTCACTGAGCCGCTTTGGTCAGACTTGAGCGTTAGTGAGTTAGAGGCAACATGAAAAGAAGCTGGGTGATTTGGACGGTAACCCTCATCGCAATCGGGGGCCTGGGACTAAGTGCCGTCGTTATAGACATACATCGCGAAAAGACACAAACGGCGCACCACAAAGCGAAATACGGCAAGGGAGCAGACGAATACGTACAGCAGTATTTCGAATGGAGCACACTGCCGCCTGATGAACGCATCGAAAATCCGTGGGGACACGGCAGATACGGCGGACCCGATATGAGGGAGAAACTGATACACGGCCAGCGGGACCGCCTCAAAGCCGATCTGGCGGATCTCGCAGCCGGCGCCACGACGCCGCCAATGGTCGCCGATGTGCTTTACGGGCCGGACTGGCACCAGCAGGTGGATGACTACCGCAGACGGTGCGATCTGAGAGACGGCATCGCGCTTACCTCTACAATCATTGTGCTTGCCGGACTCATCATATGCATCGGTATGGCCGCGCATCACAGCCTCCGCCCAACGCTTGCGCAGCCTCAAAACGACACGGACGATCAGCCCCCGGAAACCGCCCCGAAGCCCGAGCCGGCAAACTCGGATAACGACCTTCAGACCTGCGGTGACCTCGTCTCTGAGATCATCAAGTCCGCGCCAAAGGAAATGCCCGCAGGCTCCCCAGGCGATTCACCTGCGCCCAGCATAGGCGTCAAGGGCGAGAAAATCGGCTATTTCCGCAACTTCGGCCCGCCATCAAGGGGCGACAGAACCGCCGAACTTAAGAACACGCTCCGCAGCCAGGCCGCCGGCTTCAAGACAACCGAATCCCCGGCCGCCACAGGCGGCGGATTAGGTACGCTAATGTCCTCGGCGCCGGTCGCCAGTGAACTTACGGAACTGACGCAGGAGGTCTCGGCAATTCGAGAATTCGCCGCACAGCAGCAGGATCGCGTGCGGCAATTGCAGGACGGGTACGACTGGGGAATAATCAAGCGATTCTGCCTGAGAATCATACGCTGCATCGACAATCTCGACGAACGAATGCAGGCCCTGCCCCCCGACGGTCCCGACATGCAGGCGCTTATGGACGTCCGCGACGAACTCGTCTTTTCGCTTGAGTCCAGCGGCGTCGAACAATTCGAGCCGCCTCTAAAAAGCGACTACAAGGGGCTCGAAAAAAGCAGCGAGGCCGTCAAGAGCAGAGAGCCGGCGCCTGCCCCCGAACTCGTAGGCAAGATCGCCGCCGTCATCAGGCCCGGATACCGCTACGCCGTCAGCGAGGAAGACGTCAAAATCGTGCGGTGCGCGCAGGTCAAACTCTACGGTGAGTCAACCATAGCAAGTGAGGACGCAAACAATGAATAACATAGCCGGCATAGACCTGGGGACAACGCTCTCGTCCATTGCCATTCTCAACACAATCGGAAAGCCGGAGATCGTGCCGAACTGCGAAGGCGAACGAATTACGCCCTCCGTCGTTTACTTCGACGAAGAAGACACCGCAATAATCCGCGTCGGCATCGAGGCGCTGAACTCCCGGCAGTTGAACCCGGAGCGAAGCGTACGATGGATCAAACGCCACATGGGCGACCAGCAGTGGCGTAAGAACGTTGACGGAAAGGACTGGACGCCCGAGGAGATATCCAGCCTGATCCTGAAGAAGCTTAAGCAGGACGCCGGTGTCGAGCACGGCCAGGTCGAAGACGCCGTCATTTCCGTGCCGGCCCATTTCGACGAGGTCCGCCGCAAGGCAACTATGGACGCCGGACGCATGGCCGGTCTGAACGTCATCGCCATCGTCAACGAGCCCGTCGCCGCCGCCCTTTATTATGCAACCACCCATGAAGTCGCGGGGCGGGTGCTCGTATACGATCTCGGCGGCGGCACATTCGATGCTACGGTTCTCGACATCAACGGCAGTGAGATCAACATCGTTTGCAGCCAGGGCGATCATGCCCTCGGCGGTATCGATTTCGACAAGAAGATCCTGGAGCTCTTCGAAACCGCGTACCGCGACAATTTCAAAACAGAACTCATCACCAACGATGAGGAGCGGGCAAAATACGAAGATGAGGCCGAAGACGTCAAGAAAACCCTCTCAAGGCGCAATGTCGCCAAAAAAATGCTCTATGGTCCCGCCGGCAGCATGAGACTCGAGATCTCCCGTGAGCAGTTCGAGGAAGCCATCTCGCCGCTGGTCGGCCGCACGGAAATGCTCATCGAGGTAATACTCGACGAAGCCAAGTGCAAGCCGTCCGACATCCACAAGGTCCTCCTCGCCGGCGGAAGCACGCGCATTCCGCTGGTCCAGCAGCGATTGCAGGAAATATTCGGCCGCGCACCAGAAATCGCAGTCAACGTCGATGAATGCGTCGCCCTCGGTGCAGCCATTCACGCAGGCCTGACCAAACTCCGCGAGAACCCTGACGAGGTGTCACAGGGAGTCGCAGGCGGACTCAGAAACGTCAAGCTGCAAGACGTCTGCAATCACAGTTACGGCACGATTTGTGCCCCAAAGGACAGCGAAACCGGACAGTACGTTATCGAAAACAGCATCATTCTGAAGAAAAACACACCCCTGCCCTGTCAGGAAACCCAGCAGTTCTTCACAATCGTCGAAGGCCAGACCGAGGTTGAGGTCACCATCACCCAGGGAGAGGACGCCGACCCTGATTACGTAAACAAGATCGCCACCGAAGTCTTCCAGCTTCCTCCCAACAGACCCGCCAATCGCCCAATCAGGGTCACGTACAGCTATGACCTCAACCAGCGGATGCACTGCCGCTTTGAAGACGAGGATTCAGGCCGTACCCTCGAAGTCGATTTCTGCGTCAGCCAGGACGGACAACTTAGCCAGGCCAACGTCTCCGAAAAGGCGCGCCAACTGGAAAACTTCAAAGTGGAATAACGTCGGGACCCGGCCTATGGCTGAATCCATTCTCGCAGCAATCATACTGGCCGTGTGGATCATCCTGGGGCTGACGCTCTTCTGCCGAGGCTCGGCGATGCGCAGGATACTGGCAAGGAACACAGCCGCGCCTGAACCGGACCAGACCCCGACAACAGACACGTCTTCGCGGCATGAACCGACCTGTACGCTCGCCGACGAGAGTTTTCGCTGTATGGTTGAGACCGCCGCCGGTTCTCTGGACCGTTGCGGCTCACAGGCATTCTCAATCAGCATAAGAGGTCGGATCTGCGTGCCGACGCCCATGCACGAAACCCAGGTCCAGGTGCTGCTCATCGATGACACCGACGGCCCGGATGCCGCCCAGCCGGTGCTTTGCGCAGCCAGGGAATGGCAATTGGACGATTCGCCCGCATTCTGCTACAAAGCCGCCAACGGCAGAATACCCGCCACTGAATACGTCCTTTCGGACTGGGTCCCCGTCGCGGTCATACCCTTGGAAGTGCTCCGCTTCCCCAGACGCGGCAGGAGAACTGTCGAATGCGTTACCTCGCTCTTGTCGCTGGAGACCGGCTACGAACTCGCCTGCGCCACGGCTCTTCTCGAATACCACAACCCCGATCTGGGATACGTTGATGCACGCGAAAACGCCGAGCAGTCGGAGATACTTACAGTCCAGCTCGCCGTGGCGGTCGGCAGCGCCGCGACTGCGCCGCAGGAAGCCGCCGTGCGCACAATAGAGGATTGGATTTGTGCCAGGGCCGCTGCCGGGACCGAAGATAGCCGCCACGACGAAAGATCTCGGCGGCTGACCAGCGTACTCC
>JAWLHD010000083.1:0-11283 GCA_041690555.1 Anaerohalosphaeraceae bacterium | reverse complement strand
GCAATCCGACGTCCCCCGCTGCACGCTCGGCATCGACGAAACCGCCCGAACCTTCCTCGACTACCACCGCCGGGGCGAATGCTTCGGCCTCTTCCTTAGCTCCGGCGTAATCGCCTCCCCCGACGCCACAATGCACCGCCTGAACGGCGTAGCCCGCCGCCTCCGGACCAAATACGGCTTCAAAGGCTACATCCACCTCAAGGTCATCCCCGGCGCAAGCGACGCCGCAATCGAAGAAGCCGTAAGCCTCTCCTCCGCAGTCTCACTGAACATAGAAACCCCCGGCCCACAATACCTCTCCCGCCTCTCAGACCGCAAAGACTTCCTCAACGACATCATCCGACCCATAAAGCTCATCAGCCGCCTCACCGGCAAAGGCATGCGCCATTCCCGCGTCAAGCAGACCACCCAGTTCATAGTAGGCGCCGCCGGCGAACCCGACTCCGACATCGTTCGTTACATGGGCCCCCTGTACCGCCGCCTCAACCTCCAGCGCATCTACTTCAGCGCCTACCAGCACAACCTCGGCCAACTCCCGCCGTCCGCGGACCGCGCCCGCCGCGCGACACAACAAGACAGCCCGCCCCCTCAAGGCCGACTCTTCGACGACTTGCCCGACCACAAATCCGCCGATCACTTCATGCGCGAACACCGCCTTTACCAGGTCGACTTTCTCATGCGCAAATACGGATTCACAGACTCCGAGATAATCTTTGACGGCAATGGCCAATTGTCGCTCGACACCGACCCGAAAGAAATATGGGCACAGCATCATCCTGAATACTTCCCGGTAGACGTCAACCGCGCCTCGAAGGATGAACTGCTCCGCGTCCCTGGGCTCGGACCAATCACGGTCCAAAAAATCCTTGAAGCCCGCCGCAAAGCCCGTCTCAACAGGATAGAGGACCTCGCCAAACCCGGCCCCCTCATGCGCAAAGCTAAGAATTATCTGAAATTTTGAGCAATTCTGCGCAAAAACAGCAACAAAAAACCGCCCCAAACCCCCGCCAACAGCCAAAAAAACGCAAAACACCCCGTCTTAAGACCAAAAAAAACGCAGCTTTATCACAAAAACACACTCCCCGAGCCCCATTTCGCTCCAGCCACCCCCCCTCAGAGCCGAAAAAACACACCTGAACACGGGTGCGGAACAAAATTTTATCACTTCCGTAATTTAAGCTTGCAAATTTGTCCGGTTTACATAAACTAAGCTCTTTTGAAGCAGCGGGTGTTCTCCTTTACAAACGGTAACTCTTTTATAAGCAGAAGGTTGTGAGTCTTTTATGATCAAGGTCAAGTCACGTGCCGGCGAGTCGGTTCAGCAGATGGTGAAGCGCTTCAAGAAAATGTGCGAAAAGGAAGGCCTCATTCGCGATATCAAGCGCAACAGCTACTACGAAAAGCCGTCTGAAAAGAACCGCCGTAAACGCCGTAAATCGCAGCGAATGGCCTCGATAATGAGCCGCTAACCGCGTTTTCAGCCCCTTCAGAGTCGATCCGGGCGGGCGTGCCCAAGGTGCCCTGTCCGGTTTTCTTTGCGCAAATACAGCCACCAAGCAAGTTGCCAGGGGGTAAAAATGGCCGATTTCAAGCTAAAAAGCGGGTACAAGCCCTGCGGCGACCAGCCCCAGGCCATCCAGCGCCTCGCAAACGCCCTAAATGAGGGCATACGCTTCCAGACCCTCCTGGGAGTTACAGGCAGCGGCAAAACCTTCACAATGGCCAACGTAATCGCGCAAATGCAGCGCCCTGCACTGGTTATATCACACAACAAAACCCTCGCCGCACAGCTCTACGAGGAGTTCAAAGAGCTCTTCCCGGAAAACGCCGTCGAGTATTTCGTCAGCTACTACGACTATTATCAGCCCGAAGCCTACATCCCCCAACGCGACATTTACATAGAAAAAGACGCCTCCCGCAACGACGAACTCGACCGCCTCCGCCTCTCAACCACAACAAGCCTCATGTCCCGCCGCGATGTAGTGATCGTGGCAAGCGTTTCCTGCATTTTTGGCCTGGGTTCGCCCGAGGACTACGAAGCCAGCGTAGTGGCGGTCCGAGTCGGCGATTCGGTCGACAGAAACGCCCTTTTGGGGCGATTAGCTGACATTCAGTACGAGCGCAACGACTTGGACTTCGCCCGCGGCAAGTTCCGCGTACGGGGCGACGTAGTGGAGCTCTGGCCTTCGTACGAGTCGTTCGGCGTGCGTTTCGAGTTCTTTGGCGAGGACGTCGAGCGCATCACTTATATCAACCCCACCAGCGGGGAAGTCTTGGCTGAAGAGAAGCAGATCTTCATATATCCGGCAAAGCATTACATACTGCCCGCCGAGCGGATCGAATCGGCGGTCCAGAGCATCAAAGAGGAATTGGAGCATCGGCTGCTGCAATTGCGGCACGAAGGTAAACTACTGGAGGCACAGCGTTTAGAGGCACGAACGCGGTATGACATGGAAATGATTCAGGAGGTGGGGTATTGCAGCGGCATCGAGAACTACGCCCGGCACATGGCGGGCCTGAAGCCGGGGGCAAGGCCATACACGCTGATCGACTATTTCCCTGAAGATTTCCTGCTGTTCATCGATGAATCGCACGTTACCATCCCGCAGTTGCGGGGCATGTGGGCGGGCGACCACAACCGCAAAATGATCCTCGTGGAGCACGGTTTTCGGCTGCCGTCGGCTCTGGATAACCGCCCGCTGCGGTTTGAGGAGTTCGAGGACAGGTGGAAGCAGGTGGTGTTCGTGTCGGCGACGCCGGCGGCCTACGAGATGGACAAATGCGAAGGCGAAGTGGTAGAGCAGATCATCCGCCCGACCGGTCTGGTGGATCCGGAGATATTTGTCCATCCGGCCAGCGAGCAGGTGCCGCACCTGATGGGCCAGATCGAAGAACGCATTTCAGCGGGCGAGCGGGTGCTGGTGACCACCCTTACGAAGCGATTGGCGGAGGATTTGTCCAATTATCTGGCCAAAAAAGGCTTTCGGTGCAAGTATCTGCACAGCGAAATCCAGACCTTGGAGCGGGTGGAGATCCTTCGTGAACTTCGAATTGGTGAATTCGATGTGTTGGTGGGGATCAACCTTTTGCGGGAGGGACTGGACCTTCCGGAGGTCTCATTAGTCGCGATCCTGGACGCAGATAAGGAAGGTTTTCTGCGGTCTGAAACGTCGCTTATTCAGACAATCGGGCGGACAGCCAGAAACGTCAACGCCAAGGTGCTTCTTTACGCGGATCGCGTGACGGAGTCGATGAAAAAAGCTATTGACGAAACGAATCGACGGCGTAGAATTCAGCTTGATTACAATGCCGAGCATGGAATTACCCCGGAGACTATCCGCAAAGAGATCAAGCGAGGCCTGGCCGATGAGTTGAAGGCGCGCAAGACAGCCCAAGAGGCGGTGAGTCTGGAATCGGAGGAATACGACAGGGTGGAACTTGCCGCAGAGCTCGAGAAGGAGATGTTGGCGGCGGCGGAAGCACTGGACTTTGAGCGGGCTGCACTGTTGCGCGACCGGCTTTCGGAACTGAAGGAGATGCCTGAGCTTACAGCCCGGCCGAGTGCGTCGATTAAGGGATCGTATATGCGACACAAAAAGGCGAGACGATGAAGAAGACCAAACTTGACCTTAGCCAGGTAAAGACACTGATCGAACTTGCCGTGGAAGAGGACTTTGGGCGGGGCGACCCTACAAGCGAGATCACGACTGCGCTGGATGCGCACGCCAAGGCGTATATTGTGACTCGCGAGGATATCGTTGTGTGCGGCGTGGAAGTCGTGCGGGAGGTGTTGAAGAGCTATGATCCACGCCTGAAACTGCGGGTGCTGGTCGGAGACGGAGAGCACGCAGATGTTACCGACCGGCTGGGAGTGATAGATGGGCCGTTACGGTCCATTTTGAGTTCAGAGCGGGTCGTGTTGAATTTTCTGCAGCGGCTATGCGGGATCAGCACGATGACGCGCAAGTTCGTCAATGCGGTCCGAGGCACTGGCGCAAAGATTTACGATACTCGGAAAACCATGCCTGGCTGGCGTTATCTGGAGAAATACGCAGTGCGGTGCGGCGGCGGACACAACCACAGGATGAGTCTGGCGGACGCAGTGATGTTTAAAGACAACCACGTTGCCGATCTGGGCAGCCAATTGAAACCAAGATTGAAGAAGATGGTTGCCGAGGCGCGCCAGCGAAAGGGGGTCAAGTTCGTGGTCGTAGAAGTCGATCATGTTGATAACCAGCTTGACCGGGTGCTGACAATACCCGGTATAGACGTGATATTGCTGGACAATATGGGGCAGTGGCAGTTGAAGCATGCCGTCGAGATGCGCAACAGAATGTGCGGCAAGCGGCCTTTGCTGGAGGCAAGCGGAGGTGTGACGCTGAACAACGTAATGGCGATTGCGCGGTGCGGAGTGGATCGCATCGCAGTGGGTGCAATAACGCATTCCGCGGCGGCGGTTGATATCGGCCTGGATCTGCCGGATTAGCAAAATCGGAACCTGCGTATTTTGGTTTGAAGTCAAGGCGTTATGGGCGCATTTGCGGGGCTGGATGTAGATTATATCGAGTCGCGCCTGACGAGCGGCGTGGTGGGGCGCAAAGTGCTTCTTTACAGATCCACTTCGAGCACGAGCGATATCGTGTGGGAATACGCATCGAACGCGGAAAATGACGGGATATGCGTGTTTGCCGAGGAGCAGGCGGCGGGTAGGGGCCGGCAGGGTCGGCGGTGGATAAGTCCGGCTGGGGAGAGCATACTGTGTTCAATTCTTCTGCTGAATCTTCAAGTTGAGTCCGAGATGGTTACGCTGGCGACGGCGGTTGCGGTTGCCGAGACTGTCGATGGCTACGTCCGAGGTCAGACACAAATCAAGTGGCCAAACGATATCTGCGTCGACGGGCGGAAGGTGGCGGGGATTCTGGTAGAGACGCGACCAGATCGACCTACAAAGGACTACGTTGTCGGGATCGGGATTAATTGCCACCAGGACGCGGCGTTCTTTGGTGGGCTGTCTCTGCGGGCGCCTGCTACGAGCGTAGATATGGAGGGAAATGGCGGTGTGGATCGGAATGGGCTTGCGGCGGACGTTTTGAATGCCGTGGACCGATGGATCGAAAAGGCCAGAGGCGAAAGCGGGGCGGTCATTGCGAGATGGAAAGAGATGAGCCGGCTACTGGGGGCTCACGTGGTGCTGGAATACGACCAGAGGCGGTTTGCGGGGCACTGCGTGGGCGTGGACCCGGTCAAGGGATTGATTCTGCAGTTGGAACGGGGGGGAGTCAGAATGTTCGATGCGGCGCACACTACCATGGTGCGGCAGATGACGCTGGCGTAGGTTTGAGCGGGTCTGAGTGGGGAACTTTCAGGGCAGGAGGCGTACTTCGGGCAGTTGAATAATGGCACGTCCTTTGTTATGATAGAGGGCGTTTAAGAGACCTCTATTTAATGAAGGAGAAGTGCCATGCGATCCTGCCACTTCATGTTTATTCTTGGGATCCTTTTATGTGGGGCGGTGTGCTGCGGTCAAGTATACGGACCTGCCGACAGAGATAACCCAGGGGACGAGATGATCCAGTCTTACCTGGCGCACCGCACAGAGGAGATAGAACTGCGGTTCATGCAAGAGATCGAATCGCTTGAGAAATGGCAAAGGGCGCGTGAACAGTACAAAGAGGAGTACCTGTACATGTTAGGGCTATGGCCGATGCCGGAGCGAACTCCTCTTTGCGCTAAGATAACGGGAAGTCTTGAGGGCGATGGGTACGTGGTGGATATGCTTCACTACCAGAGCGTGCCTCGGCTGTACGTTACGGGCAACCTCTACCGGCCTTCGGCTGTTCCGGCGGGCAAGCGGCTTCCGGCGGTATTGTACGTATGCGGGCACTCACATCGCGGCCGGGACGGGAACAAGACTGCGTACCAATCACACGGTATCTGGTATGCGCGACATGGATACATATGTCTTGTACTCGATACGCTGCAGTTGGGTGAGATCGGCGCAATTCACCACGGGACGTATCGAGAGGGCCGCTGGTGGTGGCACAGCCGGGGGTACACGTCTGCCGGAGTGGAATGCCTCAACGGAATGCGAGGCATCGACTACCTTGTGAGTCGTCCTGACGTGGACCCGGAGCGAATAGCGGTAACGGGTATCAGCGGCGGCGGCGCATCGACGTTTTGGATTGCGGCGGCCGATGAACGTATCAAGGCGGCTGTGCCGGTCAGCGGCATGGCGGACCTTATGTCGTATATTCCCAATCGTGTCATCAACGGGCATTGCGACTGCATGTTCCTGTACAATACCTTCCAGTGGCCGTGGACGAGGATTGCGGCGATGGTTGCTCCGCGTGCTCTGCTGTTCGTCAACAGCGACGCGGACCCTATATTTCCGATGGATGCGAATGAACGGGTGATTAATCGGCTGGAACGGCTCTATAGTCTTTATGGAGCAGGCGATCTGGTGGACGCGGTCGTCAGCATCGGCGGGCACAGCTACCGGCAGGACATACGGCAGGCTGCGTATCGCTTCATAAACACACATCTGAAAGACGATCCGCAGATCGTCCTCGACAGCGAGGTCGATTTGGTCACCGGGTCGGGCAGCAACCGGCGGCATCCAATCGATCCGCAGCGGCTGCGGGTGTTTCCACAGGACAGCGACCTGCCTGAAGATGAACTCAATACAACAATTGACGAGTACTTCGTGCCCATGGCGCGTGTGGAGTCGCCCGGGCAGGGGGAATATGCCAGTTGGAAGCAATCACTGCTGAGCGAACTGCGACGGGTCGTATTTCGCAGCCTGCCTGAACGCATAGCAGCCGCCCAACTGGTCGACGGCACACAGTCTGGCGAAGCACGGCTTGAATCCGAACCAGGCATAGAAATCATTCTGCGGTCTGCAGGTGGGGTTGAGGTTGACGCGGATGTGAAGCGAATAGTTCTTGTCGTCGAGTGGTCCAACGCCGCTGAGGAGGCCGCCGGCTGGTCGCGAGAATTGCTGGAACAAGGGGATCGTGTGTACGTTTGTACGCCTCGCGGAACAGGCGGCCTTCGCTGGACGCGCAAGAACCCGCCTAACTATGTTGAACGTTCACATGTTCTCCTTGGGCAGACGGCTGATACGGGTCGTGTGCGGGACGTCGCAGCGGCGGCTCGATACCTGGCGGGCAAGTACAAGATGCAAACGCCTGTCTATGTGGCCGGTAATGGCGCCGCGGGTGTTGTTGCCGCTTACGCAGCTCTGTTGGAGCCAGAGGAAATTGCAGGAGTGATTGCCGAACAGCCGCCGGTTTCCCACATGGAGCCGAATGCGCCGCAGTTTCTGAATATTCTGCGGGTTTGTGACGTGCCTGATACACTTGGGATGCTGGCGCCCCGGGCGCTGATGGTGAAGGGGGTAAAGCGAGACCTTCTTGCGAGAACTTCCGCCGCGTATATGGCAGCAGGTTCTATCGAAAGCCTGTCGATTCGGGAAGATTAGCTGATCGCCTTGCGCATTGTTAGAACAGGGAATTCATTGTGAAAGAGACCATTAGCTTTGGCAAATACTTCAGGCGAATTGCAATCGACTGCTGTGTGTTTTTACTGGCGTTCGTATCGAGTTGTACAGCGGGGGCGGCGGAACCGGCGTCGATGGACCTGCGTTTAGGCGGTGGGGGGGGCGTATACTTCTATGCTCCGAAGGGGCCCTTGTGGGTGGAGGTATACAAGCAGGATCTTAACACCCGGAACATTCAGACTCACCTGCGTGCACTGCTTTTTGGTCCGGACCGGACTGTGATAGAAGAGGTTTGGATTGGCGATGACGGACAGGCGGCCGGCAAAGGTCGCGGTCCCGTTCAGCGGAGGGTTCTGAGGGCGGATGTCGAGCGGCCGGGCGTATACGGATTGAATGTTACAGTCACTAACGACCGTTACGGTGAGCACGTCTCCTGGGGGTTCAGGACGAATTGTCCGAAGTACCTGATCGAAACTTCTCGCGGGCATAAGGATGAGCGTCATACCGAGCCTATCGTCTTACGGAATGCCGATGCTCCCGGCAATGTGAGTTTTATGCCGCGGACCGGGGCGTTCAGCATTGAGGTGAGCGGGCTGGCGAAGGGCCTCAAGGAACTGCCGATTTTCGACGAGAGCGGCAGGAAGATACACACCGTTACCGTATCTGCACAGGGGACTGCGCGGCGCGAATTTGCGGCGGACAGATCGCGCCTGGGCAGTTTGTGGCGGCTGCATCTACCGCAGGCGCAGGCGACAATTCACGTAGATGGGCTGACGCGTTGGGAGAGCGGTGAGGCGTGGGAGAATCAGTCCCTGTGGACGCCGGATGTTTCGTCATGGTTCAAATTTCGTGAGAACCGGTGGCTGCTTGCGCCATACCGGCGGAACGTCTATGCGGAGGCCGGGGCCGAGGGGGTCGTGGAATTCAGGGTGCACAACAACAGCGCTGAATCGAAGCGGGTCAGGCTGGCTTTGGAGTTCGACAAGGGGGCGGTTTGGGATGCGGCATTGTCTCAGACGCGGGTGGAATTGGCCGGCGGCAGGTGGACGCCGGTGGTGCTGAGGTATAAGGCGCCTTCGCAGGGGATGCACACATGTTATGTGCGTGCGACGGTAGAGGATGAGGCGGCGTTTTCGACATGGTCGTCGCTGACCTTGAATATTGGTGCGGCGCCGGCGGAGTCGCGGCTGGCGCTGCCTCTTAAGCTGGAGCCTTATCGGCATGAGAATGAACAGTTCGGATACCTGCCGGACTATCCGCTGGATAATCAACTCTACTTTGATATGGGCAATCGGCCGTTTGTTGTTGCGCAAGATGGTATTCTGGCATTGCGGGATGGTAAGTGGGTGAAGACAACTCGTGCATATCGCGGGGACAATGGCAAGGTCATCCAGATCAGGCCGCTTGGCACAAAGATCGCTTTTGATACGGACAACGACGTGTATTTTCTGGGTCGTGACGGTTCTACGACACTTCTGTTTCACTCGCGGAATCACGGTGAGGATTTCGTTGCGTGGCCCGTGCCCGGTTCGGGAAGTTTCGACATGGAGCAGTTTTCCGGGCATAACGTCATCAGCACTCCGCCGCCTTTGGTACGCTTTTATCAAACGGCAAGAGACACCGAGCTGAAATGGCGGCGTATCAATGATCTTGATCTGATACTGCCATCCAAGGGGCGGAACGGTTCAATTGTCATGGGGGATCCCATCGTTGTCTCGCGAAAGTGCATAGGCCTTTCTGCGCATTCGGGGATACCGTCGAGCGTCATATCGCGCGGTGAGAAGGTACATGTTACATGGGGTGAAGCCACACTGCCCGAGGAAAACGTCTCTGGCGTTCCCACTTATGTCGCTACATACGACCGCTCGACCGGAACCCTTGGATCGGCGGCGCTTGTCGGGTATGGTCCGCCCGCGAACGACGTTCACAATTCGCCATGCATTACCATAGACAAAGACGGATTCCTGCACGTGCTGATCGGGACGCATGGGCGGACTTTCAAGTACATCCGGTCGCTGGCGTCCAACAGTGCCGGCGGTGGGTGGACGGAGGCCGAGGATGTGGGGGCCGGCCTGCGACAGACGTATGTGGGCATGGTGTGCGATGATAACGATACGCTGCATCTTGTGTTTCGCCTTTGGCTTACCGACGACAAGTATTTCCCTGCGAGCCATTACGCCAATCTGGCTTATATGCGCAAACGTTCTTCGGAGAAGTGGTCCGACGTCCAGCCTCTTGTCGTGGCTCCGTTCTCGGAGTACAGCATATTCTATCACAGGCTGACGATCGACAGAAACCATACTCTGTTCCTGTCTTACGATTACTGGTCGACGTTCTGGTTCTATCGAACCGATCACCGGGGCAGCCGACGAGCTCTGATGACGTCATTGGACCGGGGGGAGACGTGGCAACTTGTCCCGTCAACCAAATGGTTTAAGTGAAAAGGTATGCCGGCGATCTGCTTCTGTCCGGCCTGCGGCGCGGCAGCATCCCCGGCATTATTTGGAAGTGGAAAGCAGAACGCTATGTTAGCTGCGGGCGGAAATGACGAATAGCATAGTGTTCGTTTCTGTATTGTTTCGAGCGGGCAGGTGGAAATGGTGTTTCGCCGTCGGCGGGGTTGGGGTATAGTCATTAGAGAAGGTTGAATCGTCTAACCCGAACTTATTCTTGGAGAGAGATATGGCAGCGTTTGATGTTGTGGTGATCGGCGGAGGACCGGGAGGATATGCAGCGGCGATACGGTGTGCTCAGAGGCAGGCGTCCGTGGCGCTGGTAGAGAAGGGGGATATGGGCGGGACATGCTTGAACACGGGGTGTATCCCGTCCAAGGCACTTCTGGCGTCGGTGCATTTTCTGACGATGGCCAAGCATGCGAATTTGATGGGCCTGGAGATTGCGGGCGAGATCAAGGCGAACTGGGCGAAGATGCAGTCGCGGAAGGATGCGATTGTGATGGGATTCCGCAAGGGCGTGACGGGGCTGGTGCAGAGCAATGGGATAAAGGTCTATGGGGGACGTGGAATTGTGGGTCCGGGGGGCAAGGTGCGGATCGAGGGCGGCGGTGGAAGTGAGGAGATCGTGGCCAAGAAGGTGATTCTGGCGACGGGATCGGTACCGATTGAGATTGGGGCGTTCAAGTTTGACGGTAAGACGATAATCAGCAGCACGGAAGCGTTATCACTTCCGGCGATACCGGCGTCGATGGCGATTATCGGCGGGGGCATAATCGGCTGCGAGATGGGGTGCGTTTATGCGGCGGTGGGGTGCAAGGTTACGATCATCGAGGCGCTTGACAGTCTGCTGCCGAATGAGGATGCATGGGTAGGGGCGCTGATGGTGAAGGAATTGAAAAAGATCGGCATCGAAGCGATGGTCGGTCAGAAGGTTACGGCCGTTGAGACGACCGGCGGTGGGGCGAAAGTGTCATTGGCCGGCGGCGCGGCGGTGGATGCGGAGAAGGTTCTGGTTGCGGTAGGGCGGCGGGCCGTGTGCGACAAGGAGACGGTTGACGGGCTTGGCCTTGCAATGAGCGGGCCTGCGATTGCGGTCAATGAACGAATGGAGACGAGCGCGCCGGGAGTGTATGCGATCGGTGATGCGGTGGGGACGACATATCTTGCTCATGGCGCCTTCATGGAAGCGGAGATAGCGGCTGCCAATGCCTGCGGCGCCGACGAAAGGATGGGGCCGTATCATATGGTGCCGCGGGCGGTGTATACGTTTCCGGAGGTGGCATCGGTTGGGCGGAGCGAGAAGAAGTGCGCCGAGATGGGAATAGAGAC
>JAWLHD010000082.1:0-11333 GCA_041690555.1 Anaerohalosphaeraceae bacterium | reverse complement strand
CTGGAGGCAGGTTCCGAGGCTGAAGGTCCGGTCAAGATCGAGGGGCAATTGACGATGTTTGACGGCGTGCCTTCGGACATCACCGATTCGTGGGCTCGCTTCCGGGGTGGGAATTTCGACGCTATTAAGAAGAGCGACGTGCCGTTGGCGAAGTCATGGCCTGACAGCGGTCCGACGGTGCTGTGGTCGGTGGAGGCGGGTGAGGGGTTTGCAGGTCCGGCTGTGTTTGGGGGGCGTGTGTACCTGCTGGATTACGATCGGGAGCAGGAGGCGGACGTTGTGCGGTGTCTGTCGCTGGATGACGGCAGGGATATCTGGCGGTATTCGTACCCGGTGAAGCTGAAGCGGTGGCATGGGATGAGCCGGACTGTGCCGGCGGTTACGGAGGATTATGTCGTTACGATCGGCCCGAGATGTCATGTGACGTGTCTGGACGCGCAGACAGGCGAGTTCAAGTGGATGTACAATCTTGTTGCGGAGTTCGGTACAAAGGTGCCGCAATGGTATACTGCGCAGTGTCCGCTGATCGACGGAGGGCGTGCCATAATTGCGCCGGCTGGGGACGAGGTGCTGATGATGGCGGTGGAGTGCGAGACTGGCGAGATTGTGTGGCAGACGCCGAATCCGAACAAATGGGCTATGACGCATTCATCGATTGTGCCCATGGAATTCGGGGGGAGGCGTTTTTATATCTATTGCGGCAGCGGCGGGGTGGTAGGCGTTGATGCGGAGAACGGGGAGGTTCTGTGGAAGCATACGGGTTGGCAGATGCGAACGGCGGTGCCGGCGCCCGTGATCGTTGGGGATGACCGTATATTTCTTAGCGCGGGTTATGGTCAGTACGATCTAGGTTGTGCGATGCTGAAGTTGAGTGAGGCGGGGGGCGAGATAAAGGTGGAGAGCGACTTTGTCCACAACACCGAGGTGTTTGGTTCAATGCAGCAGACGCCGGTGTACTATGAGGGGCATATCTACGGCGTCGGCATGGACAAGCAGTTGGCGTGTCTGGACGCAGGGGGGAATGTATTGTGGCGGAGTTCGAGTGCAAACAAGTTCGGGCATGGTCCGTATATGATAGCCGAAGGGCTGATCTTCGTAATGGATGACGACGGGCTTTTGCGGCTTGTTCAGGCTTCCCCGGGGGGGTATATGGAGCTTGGGCAGGCCCGCGTATTAGCTGGGCCTGAGTCGTGGGCTCCGATGGCGATGGCGGGGGGGCGCCTGATTGTGCGGGATGTTATTCGGATGGTTTGTCTGGATGTGAGAGCCCGCTGATGAGCTTTTGAGATGCTGTGACGACGCGGTTTTTTTATACTGAAGGGCTGTAATATACTTGAGACTGCGATCAGGGATACAACGTGTTGATCTTCTGTTGGGTGGGGTGATTGTCGTCGGCACACTGATAGTGCTCGTGAGCATTGTGCTGCACGACGCTACGGGTCGCAGAGGCAGCGGGCTGAGCGGTGAGTTTGCGTACGACGTTGAAAAGCTGGCGAAGATCGATCCGGGGCTGATTCTTTACGAGGGGACGGGCGAGGCTATCGAGACGGGGCTCGCGACGGCGCGGGCGATTGCGATCGATGCGGCGGATAATATTTATGTGGCAGGGGACAGGGTCATCAGGGTCATTGATACGTCGGGCCGGGTGCAGCGGTCTGTGGATGTGCCGGGGTCGGCGGGATGTTTGGCTGTGGGGTCGGACGGGACGATTTATGCGGGGGTGGGCGATCACGTGGAGGTTTACGGGGGTGATGGAGCGCTTGCGGCGATATGGCCGGCGTCGGGGGAGTCGGCGGTCGTGACGAGTATTGCGGTGTCGCGGGAGGGGGAAGTGTATGTGGCTGATGCGGGGAATCGGATCGTGATTCGGTACGATGCCGAGGGGCGTGAACTGAACCGGATAGGGAAGAAGGACGCCGAGCGGAACGTGCCGGGTTTCATTGTGCCGAGTCCGCATTTTGATGTGGTGGTGCCTCGGGACGGGATGCCGCGGGTGGTGAACCCGGGGCGGCTGCGGATCGAGACTTATACAGCAGAGGGTGATTTTGAATTCTCCTGGGGCGGGCCGGGAGTGAACATCGAAGGTTTTTGCGGGTGCTGCAACCCGGTGAATATTGCGCTATTACCGAACGACGACGTTATCACAGTTGAGAAGGGGCTTAATCGGATAAAGGTCTATGCGCATACGGGGGAATTCAAGGGGGTTGTGGCCGGGCCGGAACAGTTGGCGCCGGGCAAGGCGGTGAGGATATGCGTCGTGCCGGAGCAGTGTCAGTCGGGGGGATTGGACGCGGCGGCGGATTCGGCGGGGCGGATATACGTGCTGGATACGGCGGCGAACGTGATTCGCAGATTTGTTCTGAAGGATAAATGATGCCAGAGGATTCGATCAAGCGACGGGACAGGCGTGCGGTGGTTACGGGAGCGCTTCGGTAGGGGGCGGCGGGGCTGCTGGCGGCATTCGGGGTGGGGGCGGCCGTTAAGGGTCGTCGCTTGTATGACGGGCGGTGCGTGAATCGCAGCGTGTGCCGCGATTGCAGGATATTCGAGACGTGCGGTTTACCTTTGGCTTTATCGGCGAGGCGGGCGGTCGGGGGCAAGGCGCCTGTGGAGCCAGTTGAGGAGGAGAGCCGTGGCTGATAAAAATGAAGGTGTGAGTCGGCGGAAGCTCTTACGCGAGGGTTTGTGGGCCGGGGGGCTTGCAGGTCTGGGGGCGTCGGCAGGCTTCATGGGTGTGCGGAATACGCGCGGCAATACGGTGTGGCAGATCGATCCGAACGTGTGCACTTCGTGCGGGAACTGTGCAAAGTACTGTGTTCTGGAGGAGTCGGCGGTCAAGTGCGTGCAGCTTTATTCGATCTGCGGGTATTGCGATTTGTGCTTCGGTTACCTTGTGCCCGAGCCGAAGGACCTCGATACGGGGGCTGAGAACGAATTGTGCCCGACCGGGGCGATCGAGCGGACGTTTGTAGAGGATCCTTACTACGAGTACAACATCCTCGAGGAGTTGTGCATCGGTTGCGCGAAGTGCGTGAAGGCGTGCGCAGTGTTCGGTAACGGGTCGCTGTTTTTGCAGGTTCGACATGACCGGTGTTTGAACTGCAACGAGTGTTCGATCGCGGCGGCATGTCCATCGGGGGCGTTCAAGCGAGTTCCGGCGGAGACGCCGTATCTGCTGAAGGGAGCGGACGGTCAGGCATGAGACGTTTTTGCATGATAGCTGTCCTTGCCCTTTGGGTGACGGGTCTCTCTGTCGAGAGCGCGGCCATTGAGCGTTTTCCGCCGCCGGATTTCGAGGGGGGTTACGAGTTTCCTGAGACAACGACGCCGCCGGCTCGCAGCGTATTGTGGGAATACGTGGATGCAGGGGTGTTGGCGGCTGCTCTTGCGGTGGGGACTTGGCTTACTTACAAGCGGCGGTCGCGGCGCGGTATATTTGCGCTGATGGTGTTTTCGGCGCTGTACTTCGGATTTTGGCGGAAGGGGTGCATCTGCGCGATCGGTGCGATTCAGAACGTTACGCTGACGATATTCGACAGCACTTATGCGATACCCATCGGCGGGGCGCTGTTTTTCCTTTTGCCGTTAGGGTTTGCACTATTTGCGGGTCGGACGTTCTGTGCGGGGGTGTGCCCGTTGGGGGCTCTGCAGGACATGGTTCTGCTTCGGCCTGTGCGGGTGCCCCGCTGGTTGGAGGGTGTGCTGCGGCTTTTTGCATGGGGATATCTTGGGACGGGTGTTCTGTTTGCGGCTACGGGGGCTGCCTTTTTGATCTGCCGGTATGATCCGTTTATCGGGTTTTTCCGGTTGGGGGGAAATCTGAATATCATCGTGATCGGCGTATGCTTTCTGTTAATCGGGATGTTCGTCGGGCGGCCATATTGCCGATTTGTGTGTCCGCTTTCGATTTTGCTTAGGCAGTTTTCAAGGTTGTCGAAGCGGAGGGTTACGATTACGCCGGACAGGTGCATTAGCTGCCGGCTGTGCGAGGATGCTTGTCCTTTCGGGGCGATTCTGGGGCCGACGGCGGAGTGGGATGAGGGGGATTACGTTAAGAACAAAAAGCTTCTTGGCGGGCTGCTCGTGCTTCTGCCGGCGTTGGTTGTGGTGTCGGGGTGGGCCGGCTACGGGCTGAGCGGTCGGGCGTCGCGCGTGCACGATACGGTGCGTCTGGCGGATCGGATTTACGTGGAGAACGCGGGGTTAGTGACGGATACCACCGACGAGAGCGATGCGTTTCGTGCAACCGGGCGCAAGACGGAGGATCTTTTTGCGGAGGCGGCGGCGATTCGCGGGCAGTTTGCTTTGGGCGGGTGGCTGGTCGGGGGCCTTGTGGGGCTCGTTGCGGGGCTGAAGCTGGCGGGGACGACACTGCGCGAGAGGCGCTCGGAATATGAGGTCGACAAGGCGTCATGCGTGGCATGCGGACGGTGTTATGAATACTGTCCGAGGCAACACGCGATGCTTAAGTCCGGACGGGAGGGAAAGTGATGGCTGAGAACTTTGTGTCAGAATCATCCGGGGTGACGGTGGAGCGGTGGTGCGAGACTGCTGAGCGGAGTGCACTGGTGGCGGGAGTGTTTTCGGTAATCGTGGCGATGCTGTTGTTTGCCAATGCTTATCGCATGAACGTTTCGGATTTGCGGGACGAGGATACTTTGGCGGCGATGAAGGAGCAGTTCACCAAGGAGCCGGATAACGAGGCGCTTCTGGCGGAGATACGAGAGATGGACGTGGAGAACCGGCGAAGGCGTTTTAGTCACCTGGCATTTTCACAGCGGGGCAGTCGATTGCTTCTTGCGGGGCTGGTTGTATTCTTCGGGGCGTTGAAGTGGGTAGGCGTTGTGCGAAAAAAATTGCCGTACCCGGTGCATCAGGCGGACGGGGGGCAGAAGCGGCGTCGCGAAGCGATGTTGGGCCGGCGTGCGGTTGCGGCGTGCGCGGCCGGGTTCTGCATTGTGTCGGCGGTGGTGGCGATGAAGGGCGAGATCCGGTTTGCCGCGGACGAGTCGGCACCGGCGCCTTATCCATCTGTGGAGGAGGTATTGGTTAACTGGGGGAGTTTTCGCGGTCCTCAGGGCGATGGGGTTAGTGCGTATACGAATATTCCGGAATCGTGGGACGGCGAGAGCGGCCAGGGGATACTGTGGAAATCGGCGATACCTCTTGGTGGGAACAATTCGCCGTTGGTATGGGGGGACCGGGTGTTTGTGATGGGGGCCGACGAGAAGAGCTACAAGTACGAGGTTTACTGCTACGATGCACGGAACGGCAAGCTGCTGTGGACGGGCGATGTGCCCAACGCGCTGAACAGCGAGGGTGAGCCTTTGGAGGTGATGGAGGATACGGGTCTGGCGGCGTGCACAGGTGTTACGGACGGTCGGCGAGTTTATGCGATGTTCGCGACGGGCAACGTTGCGGCGTTTGACTATGAGGGCAAGCGGGTTTGGCTGACGCGGCTGGGCGTGCCGGACAGCGTGTACGGTTATGCGTCGTCCTTGGCGATTTACCAGGATAAGGTGATCGTGCAGTTCGATCAGGCAGTTGCGGACGACGGTTTGTCGAAGCTGATTGCGCTGGATGCGTTTACTGGTCGGACGGTTTGGGAGACGCCTCGGCCGGTGGGGAATTCGTGGTCATCGCCAGTTGTGGTACGGGCGGGGGATGCATGGCGGTTGTTTACGGTGGCTGATCCGTGGGCGATAGCGTACGATCCCGCGACGGGCGCGGAGCTGTGGCGGGCGGAATGCGTGATGGGGGATGTGGCGCCTTCCCCTATCTATGTTGGGGGGCTGGCCCTGATGATCGAACCGTACAGCCGGATGGTTGCCATTCGTGACGGCGGCAGCGGCAATGTGACCGATACGCACGTGGCGTGGATGGCGGAGGACGACATCCCTGATATTTGCAGCCCGGTGAGCGACGGTGAGCGCGTGTGGCTGCTGACAACGGACGGATACCTGACGTGCTACCGGGCGGCGGACGGGGAGAAACTGTGGCTGCACGAATTCGAACGAGGGCAGTTCCAGGCGTCGCCGAGCCTTGTGGGGGATAAGCTTTATCTGCTGGACATGAAGGGTACGATGCACATTGTCTCGGCGGGGGACGAGTTTCGTGCACTGGGTGGGGCCAAACTTGGAGAGAAGTGTCTGGCGTCGCCGGCGTTTGCGGACGGGCGGATCTACATACGGTCAGCGAAGAACCTTTACTGCATAGGAAGCGGAAAGTGATGGATGCGGTCGATCTGACGTTCGTGGATGAGATTGTCGGCCGGGTGGGCACGACGGCGGACAAGGTGCTGGAGATTCTTCAGGCGATTCAGTCACATTACGGGTACCTTCCGGGCGAGGCGCTTGAGCGGGTTTGCGAGACAACCGAGATTACGCCGGCTTCTATTTCGGGCATCAGCACGTTTTACGATCAGTTCCGGCATTCGCCGGCGGGCAAGCACACGATCCGTGTGTGCGTGGGGACGGCGTGCCACGTGAAGGGCGCAGAGCAGGTTTACGATGCGTTTCATCGGCACCTTGAGATTCCGGCGGGCGGGGATACCGATCCCGGGGGGCTGTTCACGGTGGAGAAGGTGGCTTGTCTTGGTTGCTGCACACTTGCGCCGGCGGTGCAGATAGGCGAGATAACCTACGGGCACGTTGCGCCGGACAGCGTGGCATCGGTGGTTGAGGATTATCTTCGGCATCAGTCGTCTCCGGCGTCGTCGAGACGTGCGGCGGGCGGCGATGGAATTGGAGCGGAGGGGGAACTGCGGATCGGGCTGGGTTCGTGCTGCATAGCGCGGGGCAGCGGTAAGCTGAACGAGGCGCTGCAGGGGGCCTTGCAGGAGACTGGAATCAGGGCGTCGGTGAAGCACGTGGGGTGCGTGGGGATGTGTCACCAGACGCCGCTGCTTGAGGTAGTGCTTCCGGGGCGCAAGACGTTTTTGTATGCGCGTGTTGAGCCGGGGGACGCCAAGCCGATTCTGCTTCGTCATTTCAAAGTGCATGGTTTGGGCAGGAAGGTTTCAAATACGGTTTCAAGTCTGCTGGACGAGGTGTTAGCTGGCGAGGACGGCGATCCCGTGGTGCGGTATTCGATAGACGTACGGGACAGGCAGGTGGCGGATTTTCTCGGCAAGCAGAAGCACATCGCGACGGAATACTGCGGAGTGATCGATCCGGTCGATATAGAGGAGTACATCGGCAAAGGTGGTTTTGAGGCACTTGCTCGATGCCGGGATATGGATGCGGAGGAGGTGATCCAGGAGATCGAACGAAGCGGACTTCGCGGTCGCGGAGGAGCGGGTTATCCGACGCACCTGAAGTGGTCGGCCGTGTGTAGGAGCGAGGACGATACGAAGTACGTCGTCTGCAACGGCGACGAGGGCGATCCGGGGGCCTTTATGGATCGGATGCTGATGGAGTCGTATCCATACCGAATCATTGAAGGGCTTGCCGTTGCGGCGAGGGTGGTGGGGGCGCGTCGCGGATACTTCTACATTCGTGCGGAGTATCCACTTGCGATCAAGCGGATGACGACCGCGATTGAGCGTTGCCGTGTGCGCGGGCTGATCGGCGAGGATTCGCTGGAGCTGAAGATAGTTGCGGGCGCGGGAGCTTTCGTGTGCGGCGAAGAGACGGCTCTTCTGGCGAGCATTATGGGCGAGCGGGGTATGCCGAGACTTCGGCCGCCATATCCGGCGCAGCGCGGGCTTTGGGGCCGACCGACGCTGATCAACAACGTTGAGACTTACGCGATGGTGCCGTGGATCCTGCGGCACGGTGGGCAGACGTTTGCGCAATTGGGCACGGCGACGAGCAAGGGCACGAAGGTCTTTGCGCTGGCGGGGAAGGTTGCGCGGGGCGGATTGATCGAGGTGCCAATGGGGGTTTCGATCCGTGAGATAGTCGAAGAGATCGGCGGCGGCATCGGCAGCGGGCTGCGTTTCAAGGCGGTTCAGGTGGGGGGGCCATCGGGGGGATGCGTGCCGGCGAAGCTGGATCATATCTCGGTGGATTACGAATCGCTGACCTCGGTGGGCGCGATAATGGGGTCGGGCGGGCTTGTGGTGCTGGATGAGTCCGACTGCATGGTCGACATCTCTCGCTACTTTTTGGAATTCACGCAGAACCAGTCCTGCGGCAAGTGCACGTTTTGCCGGGTCGGGACGCGGCGAATGCTGGATATTTTGGAACGGCTGTGCGGAGGCGAAGGCAAGAAGGGCGACATAGAGGATCTGGAGCACCTTGCGATGATGATCAAGCAGTCGAGCCTGTGCGGTTTGGGCAAGACGGCGCCGAACCCTGTGCTTTCGACGATCGAACACTTCCGCGAGGAGTATGAGGCTCATATCGAGAAGCGGTGTCCGGCGGGCAAGTGCCGCGGGCTTATTCGTTATTCGATTACGGACGAGTGCATCGGCTGTACTCTTTGTGCTCAGCACTGTCCGGTCGATGCGATTTCGATGCGGCCTTATGAGAAGCATGAAGTTGATGTAGAGAAGTGTATTCGGTGCGATACTTGCAGGAAGATATGTCCGGAAAAGGCAATCAAGGTTGAATAATGGTTCGAGTGACGATTGACAATCGGCCGGTTGAGGTGCCGCAAGGGTCGACAATTCTCGATGCGGCGCGTGCGCTGGGCATCGACATACCGACGATGTGCTTCATGGATGGGTGTGCGCCTTCGATGAGCTGCATGATATGCGTGGTGCGCCTGGGGCCTTCGGGAAAGATGGTTCCTGCGTGTGCGACAGTGGTCGAGGAGGGGATGGAGGCTTACAACGATTGTGCGGAGGTTCGTGCTGCGAGGGTAATGGCGCTCGAGCTGCTGCTGAGCGATCACGCGGGGGACTGCATGGGGCCTTGCCAGATCGGGTGCCCCGCGAAGATGAATATTCCGGAGATGATCAGGCGGATCGGTGCGGGGGACACAGAGGGGGCTATCGGGGTGATCAAGGACGATATTGCTCTGCCTGCGGTGCTGGGGCGTATTTGCCCGGCGCCGTGCGAGAAGGTTTGCCGGCGAAGTCAGCTCGATGAGGCGGTGTCGATCTGTTTTCTGAAGCGGTTTGCGGCTGATGCGGACCTTGCGAGCGGTTCTCCGTACAAGCCGATGTGCGCGGCGGCGAAGGGTAGGCGCGTGGCGATAATCGGGGCGGGTCCGGCGGGTTTGTCGGCGGCATATTATCTGTCGCGGCGGGGTTACGGCTGCACAGTGTTCGACGACGGCGAGAAACCGGGCGGAGCTCTGCGGAACGTTGGTCAGGACCGTTTGCCTTGTGAGGTGCTTGACGGTGAGGTCGAGCAGATTATGCGGCTTGGGGTGGTGTTCAAGACCAAGACGCGGATCGGCAGGGATGAGTCTATGGAGGCGCTGTGCAACAAGTTCGACGCGGTGTTCGCGGCTATCGGCAAGAGTACGCCGGAGACGGCGGCGGAGTTGGGTTTCAAGGCTTCAGGCAAGGGGATTGCCTTCGATGCGGCGACGTACCAGACGGACAGGGCGAATGTATTTGTGGGCGGCGACCTGATCCGGAATCGCAAGCTGGCGGTGCGGTCGGTTGCGGACGGCAAGGAAGCGGCCGAGGCGATAGATCAGTATTTATCCGGCGAGACGCTACGTGGTCCGGGGAAGGCTTTCAATACGCGGATCGGCCGACTGGAAACGGCGGAGGTGGAGGCGTTCCGGAAGTGCGCGAGCAGTGAGAGTCGGCAGCAGGCCGCGGAGACTGGCGGCGGATTTGGGCAGGGCGCTGCAGTTGCCGAAGCGATGCGGTGTCTGCATTGCGACTGCCGCAAGGGGGACGACTGCAAACTTCGAATGTATTCGCAGGAGTACGAGGTGCGGGCGGCGAGGTACAAGGGGCCTCGTCGGCTGTTCGTGCAGGAGAACAGCCATCCGGACGTTGTCTACGAATCGGGCAAGTGCATCGATTGCGGACTTTGCATACAGATTGCGGTGGCGGAAGGCGAAAGATTAGGAGTTACCTTTGTTGGAAGAGGTTTCAACGTTCGGGTTGCTGCGCCTTTCGATAAGTCGATTGCCGAGGCGCTGACGGCGGCTGCGCATCGCTGCGCGGAGGCTTGCCCCACGGGGGCGCTGGCCTTGAGGCGGGGGGCGAGCGATGGAGGCTGATTGGTCTTATTGTCGATGGGTGACAGCGTTTGGCGGCTGATTTGACACCCGGTGCACATTTCAATATAATCAAAGGGACTATCGTTCAAGTTACCCTTAAGCTGGAGACTATCATGAAGGTGGTTTGTGCAGGCAGATTGTGTATGGTCGTTGTGCTGTGCGCGGCGGGAGTTTATGTGGGTTCTGCCGCAGGGGCCGACTGGCCGCACTGGCGAGGGCCGGATTACGACGGCATATCGCGTGAGACGGGTTTTGACGCATCGTCTTTGGGCAGCGAGACGAAGCCTGTTTGGGAGGCGGAGATAGGGATGGGGTTTTCGTCGGTAACGGTGAGTGACGGACGGGCTTACGTTACGGGAAACGTGGGCAAGAAGCAGGACGTGGTTTATTGTTTCGACGCCGAGACGGGCAGGGAGATATGGAAGCATACGTACGCTGAGCCGCTGGACCCGAAGTATTACGAGGGCGGGACGAGTGCGTCGTGTACGGTTCACGAGGGCAAGGTTTACACGATAAGCAAACAGGGCAAGATATTCTGTCTGGACGCGAAGAGCGGTGCGGTGATCTGGGAGAAGGCGGCGACGCCGAAGCCGCCGACGTGGGGGTTTGCTGGTTCGGGCGTGATCCAGGGGGATCTGGTGATATTCAACGTGGGCAGTGCGGGTCTGGCGCTGAACAAGAACGACGGATCGGTGGTTTGGGAGAACGGAGATGGTCCGTCGGGCTATGCGTCGGCGGTGCCGTATGTGCGGGACGGGCGCAACTGCATTGCGCTTTTCGGGCAGAAGGACGTTTTTGGATTGGAGGCGGCGACGGGCAAGGAATTGTGGAAGTCGGTGTGGCGGACTCAACACGACGTTAACGCTTCGGACCCGATTATTCACGGCGATTACGTGTTTATTACGTCGGGGTATAACCGGGGCTGCGGGCTGATCAAGCTGGAAGACACTACTGCCAGGCAGGTCTGGGAAAACAAGAAGATGCGTTCTCAGTTGAGCGGGCCGGTGCTTATCGGCGGGCATCTTTACGGCATCGACGAGAATCAGTTGGTGTGCATGGACTTCCTGAGCGGGGAGGCGAAATGGACCGAGCGGAGCATCGGCAAGGGGAGTCTGATGGCGGCGGGTAATACGCTGATCGTGTTGAGCGACAAGGGGACGCTGTATTTTGCGGAAGCATCGCCGGAGGGGTTCAAACCGATC